>NZ_JBFUBK010000024.1:0-59724 GCF_056405815.1 Pseudomonas sp. P1_F1_2
ACCGCACGACCCTGACCCTGACATTTGTGAGGACTTCGCTGCGGTTATTTGGCTGGAGCCCGATGGTGTCACGACCCCACAATGGCGTGAAGACGGCTGGCATGTGAGCAGTCTCAGTCAACAAGGGTTGTTGCAGGCATTACAACTGGCTAACGGAAACGTATCGACAGTCTCGAATCTCTACAACGACCGGCATCCGGAAACGCCCAAAGCGCTGCACGTGTTGGCGGTGGAAGATCATCCGATCAACCAACTGGTCCTCACCGAGCAGCTTGAGCAACTGGGCTGCCAGGTGACGATGGCCTCTGACGGTCGTGAGGCGTTGCAAATCTGGCAGCGTGGCGACACATTCGACGTGATGTTGACTGATGTGAACATGCCGCATCTGGACGGTTACCAGTTGGCCCGACAGTTGAGGGCAGACGGAGTTGACATTCCGATTGTGGGCGTCACCGCAAATGCTCATGCGGAGGAGGGTGAGCGTTGTCGCCAGGCCGGGATGGATGCGCATCTCGCCAAACCGTTTTCACTCGCGAGTTTGCGAGAGGCCTTAAACATTGTGGGGGCCATAGTTGATGCTCCCGAAGAAGATTCGTCCACCGCGAATATATTGTCGACATTGAATGGAATCAAACCTTCCATGCGCGAATTGTTTGTTTCAACCACTAGAAGTGACTGGGCCACCATGATGGCCGCGATCTCGGATGAGGATGCAGTCGTTGTCTCTCAATATGCGCATCGACTCAAAGGTGCATTCGCCACTGTCGGACTAATTGGCGCTGCCGAGAATTGCTCGCAGATTGAAACACTGTCTGCGTCAGGGCGACTGTCCCAGATCGACGAGCACCTGCAGCGTCTGAAACAGTTTTTGAATCCTATTCTGGAGGCATCTTCATGAGCCTGAAGGTAATACTTGCCGATGATCATCCTATCGTCTTGTTAGGTGTTCGTATGGCCCTTGAGCACGAACCGGGGATTGAAATTCATGGTGAGGCTGCGGACTCGACTGAACTCGTCGCACTGATGGATAAGGTAAAACCCGACATTTTGATCAGCGATTTTTACATGCCCGGTGGCGCCCATGGCGACGGGCTGACTCTCCTGACATTCGTGAAACGCCGCTATCCGCAAGTAAAGCTGATCATCCTGACCATGATGACAAATCCGTTGATCCTGGAGAACATCATTTGCGCCGGTACCGAAGGGGTTTTGCTGAAAAGTGGAGGGCAGGATGAAGTTCTCGACGCGATTCGGCAGGTCGCCTCAGGCCAGCAATACATAGGAGCAGCGGTCAAGAAACTGCTCCAGGATTTCAAGCTCGATCATTTGAATTCGCGGGGTGATGCGAGCCACAAGGCGCTCTCAAAAAAAGAATCCGAAGTGTTGAGATTATTCGTGAATGGGCATACCGTCTCGGAAATAGCGACCGTGCTGAATCGAAGTGTCAAAACCATCAGTCACCAAAAGATTTCCGCACAACAGAAGTTGGGGATTGCCAACGACAAACAACTCTACGAATACGCTTTGCGCAATGGCCTGTTATAGTGGGTTGTGTCGACCAAGACTGCTCGACAAAACCTGCTCAGCAAATATTGGTATGGAGTTTCGACAGAGTGTTGTAGCCGTTCGCTAGTTCCATGCTGATTCTACTCGCGGCCAAACGGGCCCCGGGAGTGCAGTACCTTCACTGATACGAAAGCGTGAATGTGACAACGCCATTAGCAACACCACTGCTCACAGTGTTATTGGTTTTCACATAAGTTGCGGTGAAGGGGAGTGTTATGGTTCCTGCTACTGTCCCCCCCAGACTTAGCTGATGCAATGTGCCAGGCGAAGACGAGTCGGGGCCGAAGCTCACGATGGGCCCATTGATTTTGCGAATGCGGATGCCCACACCGGAGGCCACTGAGTTACCGGGCGTTAAACTGAGCACATCAGAAATATTGGCCAGATTGTTGCCATCGGTGAAAGTGGCAAATAGATTGATCCCACTACTACAATTCTCCAGTACGATATTGAAGTCGCCGTTGCCTGCGGTAGTACTGACTACACCAAAATCACTTGTTCTAACTTCACCAAGGAGGACAGATAAGTTTCTTGAGCCTGCACTGACGCTGCAGCTTTTGGCCTGTACCACGGTGGATGTTACGAGATTGAGTGGAACCTCCGAGGTCGTGCTACCACTGCTTTTTTCTATAACGCGCATCAACCCCACTTGGCCGCCGACCACGGTTCCGCTGATGATTGGCTCGCCTGTAGCTATCAATCGAATGGCTACACTGGCATCCCAGAAAGACGACCAGCCTTGAAGTAGATCGGTATATGATGTTTGCACCGCGAATAAGCCACTGTGTTTGTCTTTGGCCGAAAAAATTATGCCCACACCGGGTACACTAGTTTCATACACGGTGTAAGTAATGCCAGTATCAACGACGGTTTTGCCGGTTGCAATCAGAGTGCTACGAGCCTGAATGTAGGTCGTGGTTGTATCGGTAGCAGTGCAGCCACTGAGAATTTGCGATTCCGGAGGCTGTATCCAGGCGCTCAGAGGCGCTCCAGGATTCAAGTCGCGGGGAGGGCTGATCGATATAGGCAATGAAACGCTGATGCCCGGGGAAGTCGTGGTGCAGGTGATAGTCGCATTTGCGGCATGGGATAACGCTAGTCCGGTAAAAAATAAAACTCCTTCTATTGCACGAATAACGTAATTCGTCCAACGGAGTACATCGAAGAATTCGGATACGTGTTTTTTTGAATTTGAGCGATTACGGTTCATTGGTTTCCAGCGTACTAAATTGATTGATTGTTCTTGGGGGATCAGCTATTGAAGCTTCCTCATGCTATCGCTTCTCTCAATACTTGCATGTCAGATCAATCGCGTCTAGGTTCGATGCGTCTTTGCCTTTTGCCCCAGACCTTGCCATTTACGTATATGCAACTTGCCTTGATTACCATTTATCCGGGCCAAGACAAGCAATTGTATGGATATGCGTTGTGCAACGGCTTGCTGTAGAAGGTGGCTCGATCAGGATGTCATACGCGCCAACTGATCTCGCAAGTGCACAAGTGCCTTCACTGATATGAAAGGGTGAAGGTGACTATTCCATTGGCAATGCCACTGGTGATGGTGTTGCTTGTTTTCACATAGCTTGCTGTGAAGGGGAGGGTGACCGTACCTATTGACGAAGGACCCAATGTCATCTGATTAAGCGTACCAGGCAAATAGGAGTCAGGTCCGAAACGCACTGTTGCGCCGTTGCCAGTAAGGAGGCGAATCCCCACACCGCTGGCTGTTTGACTGTCGTTGGTCAGGCTAAGTACATTTGAGGTGTTGCCGGGGTTATTGGCATCCGTGAAGGTGGCAAACAAGTTGATTCCTGTACTGCAATTTTCCAGGGCGATGCTGAAGTTGGCGTTACCGGCGGTGGAGCCTGAAGCGCCAAACTCGCTTGTTTTTACAATCCCAAGGGGAACGGAAAGGTTTTTTGAACTGGCGCTGACAGCGCAGGTCAATGCATTGATGACGGTGCCGTCTGCCACACTCCAAGTTACGCTGGGGCTGTTGCTGCAGTCACCCGAATAACTAATGGTCATTGAGGGCAACGCTGTCAAGATACCTGACTGAATAGGGCCAATGACAACCAATTGGGCTTGGACGTAATTTACGCCGCCTCCCGCCCCCGTCTTGCTGAAAGTTGTTGTGAATGGAGCATCGCTGAACCCCCCAAGCCAACCATAAGTGGCTTGGAATTTGATTCCTATACCATTTAAATTGGTTTTGTAAACGTTAGTGAATCCTGGAGCGAGGGGGCCGTTGACCGTAGCCGTTTGAATTACATTGTCCGCACTTGACATCAAGCCCAAGCCTGGATTCGAATAAGTACTTTGCAATACGGTATTTAGCGTTTTGCTGCCAGCAGTGGTGACTGGACTGTTAAACTGTAAAACCGTAGATACTGGATTATTTGGATAGATGCAGGTGGTTGAGGCAGCCTGTGCCGCATGAGGGAGCAGTAACCCGAGCAGTAACACCCAGAAAGAAAGTGTTCGGCGAGATCCGCTCAATACGTTCAGGCAATTATTCATTTTTGATCCTCATAAATTGTGGAGGTATTGGGCTGGAGCAACCGGCGGACGATGAAATGAATCTACGCAATCAAACAAGTTGTCTGCGGCGTTTTGTAACTCTCAGCGCTTGCAAGTCAGATCAACGGTTTCCAGCTTCGATGAAACTTCGTCTTTCACCTTCGGGGCCAGTTGATAGGCCAGGTGGCATGGACTGGAGTCCTTGCCGTCGCCGCTGATGCGCAACGTACCTTGGTCACCCTCAACCCGGGCAAAGATCTGTCCGCCCTGGCCAACCGCACCCACGTCTTTCCCTTGTTCATCGTATACCCCGGCACCGAAAGGCAAAGGCTTGCCGTCGACTTGATGAGCGTTGATCAGCAGCGCCCGGCCAGCGACGGTGTTGAATTTGGCCATGATCACCGAACCACTGCGTGGAACAACTTCCTGACTGGTGCGCTGCAGTTCTACGTCATCGGAAATGCCTTTCGGATCCAGTTCCAGAGTGTTTATCCGGTAAGGGTTCAAGTAAGGCACCACCGCTTGACCGCTCTGATCGAGCTTTACCCCTGTTGCATTGGTGAGCGTTGCACCTACGGCATCAGGGGCAACGACAATCGCAATCGAGTCACCCAGTGGCTGGCCAAAAGTGATGCCGGCCGGGTGGACGACCACCGAACCGCTCGCACCCAAGGACGCTTGCTGGAAATCGTTGCCCTTACTGGCGGAGGCGCTGAGGTTGGCCGCGGAGGTTCGGTATTGCCCGTTACCACTGATATTGGTGGTTCTGTCGCCCTCGGCTGGACGATTGTTGCTGCTGGTAATGCCATAACTGAGCGATTGGTCGTCGCCGCTGGTGCCGCTTAGGGTCGTTTGGAAATTGGCACTGCCATCACTGCTGGAAGTGGCGCTCGCACTCAGGTAAGGCCGATTGTGAGAACTGGCCGAACCCAAGGGAATGGACACGTTGAAGATGTATTGGGTGGTGTCGTTTCCCGACATGTCCTGGGTACGCGAGGCACCTATACCGGCGCTACCCCAACTGAAGTTTTGGCTGAAACCGGCCTGATACTGCTTGTCGGTGCCCGAACTGTTCCAGTAGCTCTGTACGGAGCTATTGATGTACAGGTAAGAACGGCTGCCGAGATTCTGACTGACGTTGAGTTGTGCCTTGCTGCGGGCGTGTCGGAACGAATCCACACCGCCTTGGCTATCTCCGAGTGCGTCCAATTGATCGCGGGCATTGAGAGCGTCGTTGATGCCGAAATAGCCTGCGGTGGAATAACGGTAAGCAGCGACTGTGAAGTTGGTCCCGGTGCTTTGCAGAATCTTGTTATAGGTCACGCGGGCCGATTGACCGGTAAAGGTCTTGCCTTCCAAATCGGTTTTCGACGTGGTGAGGTCTGCACCAATCGCGCCGTATTCGCTGTTCAACACGCCACCGAGAATCGCCGAGCCGTAGCCTTCGGTGGCGGAAAAGCCGGTGTAACCGGTGACGAGGTTGGTCAGGCCACGCTGGTAAGTACCCTGTGTAACCAGCGGTTTGCTCCCATAAGGCAGTTCGCGAGCCTGGCCGACTGTCGCAGTGTAGCGTGACGTACCTTCGCGCAAAGAACGGCTGACCGACGAAAACGGCACGATGAAATGTTTTTCCTGGCCATCGGCCTCGGTCACTGTGACGTCGAGGTCGCCACTGGTGCTCGCGGGATTGAGGTCGGTGATCGCGAAGGCACCCGGTGCGACGGTGGTTTCCTGGATGATGAAGCCGTTCTGGCGGATGGTGACGCGGGCGTTGGTCGAGGCCACGCCCCGGATGACTGGAGCATAACCGCGCTGAGAGTCCGGCAGCATTCGATCGTCAGTTGCCATGCGCACACCTCGGGTCGCGACGGTGTCGAACAGTTCGCCGTCGGTGAAGCTGTCTCCCAAGGTCAGCTGAGAACTCAGGGTGTCGATGTCCCGTTGTGCATAACTGTCGACAGCTTGGTAGTCCTTGCCGGTTTGTTTGTCCCAGTTCAGCGTCGAACGCTGGCGCAGGCGCCAGTCACCTAGGTTTATGCCCGCCTTGAGGTTCGCGTAGGCGGTATTGTTCTGAACACCCTGGCTAGTTGTCTGGTAGGTGTTGACGTTGTAGTCGACGAACGCCGCATCAACACCCCGATCCCAGCGTGTCGGGCTGACATAACCGCGTGGACGATTGAGCAACGCTACCTGCGGAATGCTCAATTCCAGCCGTTGATCAGCACTGTTGTATCGATAGGTGGCATCCGGGATGAGATTGAGCAGATCGTGAGCCGGTGCGCTGTCGGTACTGCTTTGAAGCTTTTCGGTATTGACGCCGACCTTCTCAAGCAACTCGATCGACAACTCGGGCTTGGCGTGGTCAGCAGTTGTCCCGGAAACGAAGGTGACATCGTAGCGACCGGCAGGGGTGCCATTGAGGCTGACGTCCACGCTGTAGGTGCCAGGCTCGACCGGGTTACCTTCGCTATAACGGTCGACATTCAGTGACTGCGCGCCTGCGCCCCAAAGCATGCTGTTGTCGAAACTGGCAAGCTCTTTGGAAGTGTCGCGATTTTCTACGGCACTGACGCTGGTCGCCAGGCTGCCACCGGCAAACATGATGGCGACGGTGAGTGGCTTCAAGCAAAAACGAGCAGCAGACATAGCGTTGATAACAGTGAGACCGTAGTTGCAATGCTTGATCATGTTTCAAAGTCCTGCATACAAGATTCAATGGCTGCGTGACTGTTTCCAATGCCGTCTTTCGTGCAGCCGGAGAGCGTCACGGGAACTTGTGAGTTCGTGATCTGAATAGGTGCTATGACTGCTTAAAATTGGAGGAACAGTGCTTCCATCCCAAATAGAATCAGAAAAATAATGCTGAAGTGTCGGGGTGTATGGCCCAAATTACACCCTTATGCAACCAGAGCGGTTCAGCAGTAAAGTTTACTGCGTGAGAGGCTGTATAAGCGTTTGGATTCCTCCGTAGTCATTGATTGCAGAAAACTCAACTTGCTTTACGCCTGGTGCATCTGTTGTGCCCTTGAGTGGCAATGTCTTGTGTTCGCCAGGTGCGAATATACTGTTTGTCAGGTCCAGTTCTGCACTGGCGCTACCGACTTTTACAGCACTCAGGTTTAAGTAATAGGGTGTAGGGTTAGTTGCGTCCAAACCCCATGAGTCGGCATTCCTGACCAACCGCCATTGCATTTGCTGTGCGATCTGCAAAGTATCGAGCTTTAATGCCGTTGGGCGATAAAAGAATTTGACCCTACTGCGGAAGGCAATTTTGAGTTTGTTCTGACCATCATCGGTGGAGGGGGGCACTTCCAGCACGTTCAGCCAGAAAATCGATTCTCTGTCCTGCGCCAGGCTCTTCTGACCGGTGAAGCGCACCCGTAAGGTTTGCCCTTCATGCTTATCGATTCGGGCAATGGGCGGGGTAAGAACAAAAGGTGCCTTTGAGTTATCGGGCGTGGAGTGAGCATCACCTTCGTCGATCCAGGACTGAACGAGCAAGGGAGCTTCGCCGTTGTTATCGAGTTTTACGCTGATTTCTTTTTGATCGGAGGGGTAGATCACACGGGTGCCATTAATAACGATGGCTGCCTGGGCTTGAGAAACGAACAAACTGCCAGCCAGGATCAACCCAGAAAGCAAGCACTGAGAGAAGATAAAAGATTTCATGGTGTCTCATATGGATGGCGGGTGTTGTTAAGGGGTTAGCGGATCGCCTGAACGATCCGCTGGCACGCTGTTTAGAAATACACGACCGAATAAACTACGCTCGAAGTTACAGTGCCTGCGCCTGGAGTAGCGCTGGTGGCATAGTACTTAACTGTGTAAGGCAGTGTGGCGGACCCGTTCGGTGTAGCGCCGGTCATGGATTTGTATGCCGCAGTCGGCGCTACTCCCAGGTTCAGCGGGCTTGCGGCGTTGGTTTCATACAAAGCCAGATCTACACCGGTGGCCGCACCATTGTTGGTCAGGCGTCCGTTGGCATTCACATTGACACCGGGTTCGAAGTGAACAGCAACACCGCTACCGGAAACGTCAGTACCCGAGCAGTTGGTCAGCTCAATGTTGAAGTTGGTGTCGCCTGCGGTTGCACCTACAGTGGTCAAAGCGCTTTTGGTGATGGTCGGCAAAGTGACGGTCGAAATACCACTGGTTCCGGCGGCCTGTACGGTACAGGTAACATCTTTGATCGCACCAACGAAGTTGATGGTGCCATCGGAAGCTTGGGCTGGTAGCGCGAATACTACAGTCAGACCGGCGGCGACGGAAAGAGCCAATAGAGTTTTGAGCATAAAACAACCTCGGTGTTGGTAAGTGTGGTTTATTTTGAAGCAAGTCGCTATTAACTTAAGCTTTGAAGAGGGGTGGTGTCAGTTGCGACGGGGGGCAATGTAATGCGTGAAGCGGTCGATCCATATAGGAATTCTCTTAAAATTCAGAAAGGCATGAGGTTTGTTGTTTTGAGTGTCGGTGATTATGTAGTGTAAATAAGAAAATTCTGAAATTTATATAAGTCAGCGGAAAGCAGTACTTTACTAATTAGTGATTGTTTATTGAATGTTTGAGCGGAAAATTGCTCGGTGCAGGGAAGTAGAGATTGTCGAAATATTATATGGCACATTAGGGCCGTATGTTTACTGGCCGGTCTGCGTGCTATCCTCGGTCTTGTTGAAGATCTAGCTACGGTTATCTCAACCGCATCCAGTCGAGACGACGGCTAGAGCGAGAAGCTCAACGCAACGTCGAACTGATGTGGCTGACCGGGTGTTTGATGCCCGACTTCAAGACCAACAGCAAGGCCATCCGAGGCGTCTGGCGACAGATCGTTGTGCTGTGTCAGCAGTTGGGATTGTTCGGAGAACATCTGGTCGCCATCGATGGTAGCAAATTCAAAACAGTCAACAACCGCGACCGCAATTTCACCAGCGCCAAACTGAAGCGGCGAAGGGAAGAGGTTGAATCGAGCATCAGCCGTTACCTGACGGCAAACTCCCAGCTGCCGAGCCCAGCATCGTGCGGTTGGAAGAGAAAATCGGCAGGCTCAAAGCGCAAATGTAGGAGCTTCAAACGATCGAAATCCGGCTCAGCGATTCGCCGGACGCGTCGAGCGATCGTTCACGCAGGCCACTGCCTAAGGGTGGAGGAGATCATGAAATCTAAGCTTTTTTCAGAAGTTGTATTTGCGGTCGCGGCATCGGTTGAAATTGTGGCGTCCAATGCACGTGAGGTTGATTGCCCATGAGACCTCCTTGTCTGTTTTTTGATACAGAGCTGAAGAATAGCCCTGCAAAGTCCAGAGAGGGTTTACGAAAGTTAACAGTTTAAAACCGGGCGCCAGCAGGATCGTAAATAGCCATCTCAATGATCAGCCAGTCGATATGGCAAGGCGCTGTCGACAGTGCGCGCGCCCAACGGGCTTTTTTGATGAGCATCGCACCTCCGGGCGGAATTTGAACGTCACTCAGGCAAGGGAATGACCAGTGCTAGCCACGTGTTCCAGCCTTCAGCTCGTTTTTTTGAGTCAAACTCATAATAGCCCTTTAGGTTGGCATACCAGGTCTGCTTTCCTACTTTGAAAAAATGCCCAAGTTGGGGCCCCACGGCGGTGACCTTGGACTTGAAGTCTCCTTGTGTAGCACCAGATCCGCTATCGCCGGTCATTTGATGATAAAAGTAGCCAACCAAGCCGAGGTGGGTCTCGTCCGTGAAGAAGTGTGAGGCGCTCCAGTCCAAGTGAGCATCTATCCCATTCTGGTAACGGGTGTCGGTGTTTTCCCAGTTGTAAGTGATCCCCGCCACTGCCGTAAATTCGTTTTCCCGGTCAAAAAAGGTATAGCCGCCGCCGACGTCTAGAGCGGCATGTCCCAGGCCTAGATTGACCAAACGATCTGGATCATAAGCGCCGACAGGCAGGTTTCCCATGCTGTACACCATGAAGTTGTGAGATCCGTGATTCCATTTCAAGCTGCCCTGTACGTAGACATCACCGCTGCCAGATAGCGCGTCGTCGGTACCTCCGGAGAAGCTCCGTCCACGGGGGCCTGTAAGTGTTGCATCGACACTTACTTTGGAGCGGCCCACTGGCGCGATCAATGAAACAGCCGCCTGAGCACCGAAAACAGGTTCGCTGAAGGTATAGGCTGGCCCCAGGAATAACAGGTCTGCTTCAGCGTTGACACCCAGAGTCGTCCGGCCGCCTCGGGGAAACGGTTTCCCGCTACCTTCGCTTGCTTTGGCATGGTAATAGACAAACGCCAAGCTCCATCCTGGCGCGGTAGGAACCGCAGCCAGGGCACCGAATTGTCCAGGCAACCAGAAACTCAGGCCTCCTTCGTCCGCGTGCGAAGCCATCACTGAAATCAAAGCAGAAATGCCTACTAGCCATCTACAACTCATTCCGTTATCCCCAATGCTCCCGGAAACGAAAGGGGCCTGATGCCTCGGCCCCTCCGATTTTTTTCGAGATTTACGGCTTAGGCTGGAGCCTTAATGCGCCGTACAGCGCACTGACCATCACGCGTCCCTCGGCATCGATCACGGGCTGCGAATAAAAGCTGTTGAAGCGTGCGCCTCCTAGTACGTAATGGAACTTAGATGCGCCTGTAGCCCAATCAACGCCCTCAAGAGTCCACTGGTCATCTCGCGCACCCATCATGTACACAGTCCCTGAACCCGTCGAAACAAATGGGACTCCGTTTATATCGCTGGCGTCATTGTTAACCCAGGCTGGATTGAGCGTGCGCGTCTTGGGATTCCATTCGAATTTTTGTACACCACGCGGCTGATATTCCTTCAGATATGCGAGATATCCAATAAACATCTTTTTCGATAACCGGTCGTCTATGATTGAGGTGGGCACATTACGAGGCTCGTTGTTGACCACTACCATGCCGTAGCCGGAAGTCACGACGGACTGCTCAGATTGCGCAGCAGTTAGCTTAGGGTCACCGAAATTAGCGGGACGCAAACCTGCGATCCGGCGTGATGGGGCGTCTGGCAGCTGCTTCCAATCCGAAGGGATATCATCTCGCCAGTAAGCCGTCACATTCATCAACTTGTCGCCATCGGTGATGACTACCAGTTTGTCGGGCTCGTTGCCGAAGCCGACGAGAGTGGGCGTCGATCCGCTGCCCCGTTCAAGCGAATTTCGAAAAGGCTCGTTCCATGCACCGTCCTGCTCGCTAGTCKATAGCTTGGAACCGTTCCAAACCACTTTGTGCAGGATATGTTGGGAGGGGATGTAGATACCGCCATTCTCATCAATTGCGAAACTGTTACGCAGCCAGCCTAAACCCTTTGGTTGTTTGGGTACCTCCTGCTCAGCACCGGGGAGGCGGATGGTCTTCACATCATTAAAGTCACGCGAGAGCGCTATGACATAGCCGTCGGACGTCGCCAGGACGATGCGCCCGTCAAATGTCATGTTCATCCCGATGAATTCGCCAGTGACATCTTTAGGCTGATCCCACTGCCCTTTTACGACGATGCCCGAAAGTCGGTCTCCAGGTGTCGAATCGCCATACACCCGGATAAAGCCTTTACCAGCAACAACGTACTGATTGTCTTTATCAAGCAGAGTGTAAACGCCTGAGATCGGCGGATACCCAGACTTCTGCACAACCGCCCACTTCTCATCAAAGCTCGACTTCGCGTCGAGCGCGGTTAGCAGACGCTCATGCGTGAGCACATCTGCATGATCCTCGCCAGGCAGACGCAGGGTAGCCACGATATCAAACGTGTCGTGGTCTAGCTTAGTCATGAACTGACTACCGTTCGTCCAGACCACCCGCTTACCATCCTTGTAAGGACTGGAGATTACGTAGGCCAAGTTGAACATCCCTAAGTCCTGGTAGCGCATCTCATCGTCGCGAAGCTGACGTGTGGGCCCTACGGGGCCTGGATCAACCGTTGAATCGGTTTGGGCTGAGTTGGCGTGGCCCATGCTGTAATTCGAGTCCGCAAGAAATGGGTTGCGAGGAGGCTGTACGACAGCAGCACTGAAAGCGGACGGCGCTATGAGCAGGAGAGCAGCATATAGGGCAGCAAATTTCATAGCGTTTACCTCGGTGGATAACATCCTGACAAAGAAAACAACGTGGCTGAGATCAGCGCGTCTTCAACTTGAGATACGACTGATGCAGGTCTGAAGCCCAGCCGTCCAAAACGGCCTTCACGTCCTGGAGGTGAGTTTTGAGTATCGTTTTCCAGCGGCTGGCCGGTGCCCTTGAGAACCATTTGAGCGATTACTTGCTGGTTGTTGCCTTCGAGAAAGTCGGCCTCAGCCGCGATGTCAACTTCCTGATCGCGGATACCTGAAGCCGTACTGACCGCAGCAACCATTAGGGCTATGGGGATGAGTTCGTAAGGTTTGAGGCTCTGGGTCTTGCTATTGCTATTGACGCCAGTGATGGCAGGACGCACCACAATCCCCCCTGGGCGGGGCCCTGTTGCCAATGGCAGCGACTTACCCAGTTCGCGCTTGAGCGCCTGGTCATAGTAGACAGTGATGGCATTAAGAGGCTGCTGGGAGATTTTCTCGGTCGGTTGTGGCCTGGGATAGAACTGACTGGGCTCGACATAGACACCGCTGTAGTTGCTGAGGTCCAGCTTTGGGGCGATCCATTTCATTACCGTACCGCCCGAGGGTGACTGACCTTGTGAAAGTCGGCGGTAATCATGGAGAAAACTGGAATATTGGCTCGTATCCACTGTACTGCTAGAGCAACCAGCCAATCCCATCGCTAGGGCGCYAACCGGTCCCACAGCAAGCGCTCCTTTCATAATTGCTCCTATTTGGTTTCCATTTCGGACGCGATAGGTATAGCCAATATCCAGGAAAATGCACCCCGAACTCAGTTCATGGCAGCTGATAGCCGAACCTTCGGGCACCAGCTCACGCTGGGCGATCATCCAGGCATGCAACGTATCCATCACCGCTACGGCTTTTTCTTGCCGTATTTGGCGGTGTATATCCAACTGCAGGTCGCGGATTTTACTTTCGATTTCGCACAGCAGTAGCGCAGGGCCTGCTCGGCAAGCGTGCTCTTGTTGGTGGTGTGTAGTCCGAAGAACTTTCGCCGCGCGTGGGCCATGCAACCGATCTCGGTCACGCCAAGTTCGAAGCTGGCCTTGTAACCGGCGTTATGAGTTGCAAAACATAATGGCGGCTACAAAGCAAGCTTCCAGCAAGGCATCACCGAAATCGGCTGCATGGCCCACGCCCGCCGCAAGTTTTTCGATCTGCACGCGACGAACAAAAGCCAACTAGCCGAACAGGCACTGCACTCAATTGGCGGGTTGTACGAAATTGAACGGCAAGCGCGGGAGATGACCGACGACGATCGCTGGCGAATACGCCAGGAAAAAGCGGCACCCCTTATCGACGCACTGCATACCTGGATGTTGGCCCAGCGCGACCTTGTGCCCGAAGGATCGGCTATTGCCAAAGCGCTGGATTACAGCCTCAAGCGCTGGACGGCACTGACTCGATATGTCGAGGACGGCGCTGTGCCCATAGATAATAACGCGGTCGAAAATCAGATAAGGCCGTGGGCGCTTGGACGCTCGAACTGGTTGTTCGCCGGGTCGCTTCGCAGCGGCAAGCGGGCAGCTGCGATCATGAGTTTGATCCAGTCGGCGCGCATGAATGGGCATGATCCGTATGCCTATCTCAAAGATGTGCTGACGCGGCTGCCGACGCAGCGGGCAAGCGATATCGACCAACTGCTGCCGCATCAGTGGATGCCTTCCTGACTTACACAAGGTGAGTTGGGCGGACGCTTACGAACCGTCACCGTTCAGAGTTGCCCAACGCGCCTCGTATTCTGATCGGTAGAAACGCCCCAAAGGCCTAGGATATTGAGAGACGGTTTTATCCACCCTTTTTTACCCAGCCTCCTGCACACTTGGTTTATCGTCGCCGAGACATGCATGCAGCCAAGTTATGAGTTTTTGCATAAAAGCGCATAAAGCCAGATCTTTAGATTTTTCTGCTGACTACGGCGCGTGAAGGGCAAAATAAATCTAAAATATCTAGTATTTAAACCAGTATACGATTCGTTTATTTCGCCAGCGGCTGTGGCGTTATCGAATGCGCCAGAGCATGAGTCGCCGGGGAAGTTGTTGGGACAATGCGCCGATGGAGCGTGTGTTCCGCAGCTTGAAAACTGAATGGATACCGACCATGGGCTACAGAACTGCTCAAGAAGCCCAGCGCGATATCAGCCAATTCTTGATGCATCGGTACAACTGGGTTCGACCCCATCAATTCAACGGTGGGCTGGCGCTAGCTCGGGCCGAAGAAAAACTTAACGTCGTGTCCGGGATTAGTTGGCCACTACAAAAGCATCGCCATGCCATTCTGTTGCCGCTGACCGAAAACTGAGCCAGTAAAGGCATTACTGCGTTCACAATGCCGTCACTCGATACTTGGATTCTTCAAGGAGCAGATTCTGGAGGTTAACATCCAGAATCCCATCGCATCCCTCTCGCCATTTTTTCTGCTAGTAATTCAAGTCGACCGCTTTGCCGCTAGTCCATCTGGACTCGGTCTGCAACTTCGGATGCCGTGAGTATTTCCAATCGGCTATCCGCCTTGGCCTTTCTGAGCAATCGTTCGATTACTGATAGGTGCTCGTCGTCCACCCCAGACACAAACGCATGGATGATGAAAGTGATGAGTTCCGCGCCTGCGGCGGCTTGCTCCAACTGTGCACTCCAGTAACTCTCTAGCTGGGCCGGAGTACGCGGGCCATCAGGGTGCATGTAGTACTGGTAATAGTCGATCAGCGGCCACTGCCATGGCACATTCACAATGCCGCCCTCAAGTAGTCTAGGGGTCATGGTCACTGCGGGGTCTTCGACGCTGCTGTCGTATACAAGGCCAAGTTTCTGCAGGATTTCCACCGTGTACTTCCCACGTGTACCGCCTGGGGCCCGGAAACCGCGAGGTTCGACGCCAATGTTTCGAAATGCCGCCAGTGCATCAATGAGCACGCGCTCGGCGTCGATCCTGTCGAGTTGGTGAAAAACCTCATGAGCCCATCCATGCAGGCCCACCTCGTGGCCGCGCTTGATCAGTTCAGTAACGTGCTCTGGATGATGCAAAGCATTCCAGCCCTCAATGAAAAAGGTTGCCTTGAGATCCAACGAGTCAAGTAAATCAAGTACGCGAGGATAACCAAGAACAAGATCTCTATCCTTGGGGTCCGGACCACTCACCTCCCGACGTCCAACTTTCGCAGCGCTTCCCATATTGTCAAAAGTCAGGCAAAGCACCCCTTTTTTTGTTAGAACCATGTCATTACATCCTCTCTTGGGTAACGCTAGGTGATCTTATACCCAGCTACTACTTGAACCGCAATTTACCTAGTACAACACGTCGTTGCTGAGCTACTGTTTAAGACCTAATGACTTAGCTGGCTGATCTGCGCTGAAGATCCGCGAATCACCTTGGTTCCAATCAGAAATTTGCACCTTCCGATTGTCCTTCATGGAAAATTGCTGAACCGATAATTGCTTGGAATTGGGACATAGCAGGCGCCAGCGATTCCGCTATCTGTACTGCTTTTGGTGTCGGCTCCACGTATTTGCCACGGGGTATGAAAAGACGATCGTCAAATCTACGGCGTAGCTTGCCCAATGAGTTGCTCACGGCAGGCTGAGTGACATTCAACATCCGAGCGGCGCGGGACACACCTTTTTCCCGGTATACAACCATGAAGGTCACTAAGGCATTGAGATCAAACTTGTAGAAGATCTCCTCATCGAATGGCATGCACAGGCTCCTCGCAGTTGAAATCGGAGAAACTGTTGAAGCAAATCCTCACACCGTACTTATCGAGTGTTTTTGCTAGGCCTGGGATTTGATCGGATTGGAAGTGCCGATCCATCTCGTTCCGATTCGACCAATAGCCGCTTAGTACCCATAAATCTGGTTTGCGGATACTGCGGGCCAGCCCATATGCCAGGCATCCAGGAGCATCTCGAAATCGGATTGAAATTTGCGCAACACAACGCTCCAAGCCTACCTCTGCCCATCGAGGAACAGTTTTCTCCAGTATGCTCACCGCTTTGATCAACATGGCATCACCTATCAAGGAACCCTGTCGCCAGAATGCTTCAACAGGGCAGCCATCTCGTGGATTATTCCGAGGGCGCTGGCCGTCAGGTCAACGCCCTCGGTTCGTTGGGTACGAGGCCGGAAGCCGTCAAGCGCATGAGCTCTGACGTGGCAGCAATTGGGGGTGGACAAGCTTCCTGATATCCAAGTCGCTACCGCATCAGCGAATGCCATCGATATGCTGAAAGATGGTCAGCGCCGAACTCTCGCAAATACGCTCGATGTTTATTCTTCGACGATCTCTACGTTGAGGTGTCCGAGCCCGGTAATTTCCGCTTCGATCTTGTCACCGAGTTTGAGGTAGGTGCCGGTGACGAAACCAACACCTGCCGGCGATCCTGTGAACAGGAGGTCGCCCGGTTCGAGAGTGAGATGTTGGGATATCGCGGAAATCTGCTCCGCAATCGACCAGATCATTTCACGCGTGTTGGAGTTCTGTTTGAGCTCACCATTCACCCATAGTTTGATATCGAGGCTTTCCGGATTGATGTAGCGCGACGGGACGATCTTCGGGCCGAACGGGCTACTGTCGTCGAGGACCTTACCGCCGAACAGATCAAACTTCTTCGGATGGCGGTCACTCATTTGCCAGTCGCGAGCAGACAGGTCCAGGCCAATGGCATAGCCGGCCACATGGGACATCGCGTCTTCAAGCTGGATGCGCTTGCCGCCTTTGCCAATCACTACTGCCAGCTCGACTTCCCAGTCGAGGGCGTTCGACTGGATCGGATAGCGCACCGACTTGCCAGAACCCGTCAGCGCGGTGGCGGGCTTGAGGAAGAACAGTGGGTCGAAGTCCTCCTTTCGAAAGTCGGTCATCTTCATGTCTACACGCACGTGATCCCAGTAGTTCGCGCCGGTCATAATTATCTTCGACGGGAACTGCAGGGGGGTGAGGAAGTCATCGTCCTGTGGGTCGACTTCGAGGGCGCGAACCGGATGGATGCCTTCCAACAGCTGCAAGGCTAGCGCCAGCAGTTTCGTCTCGTTAGCTTGCCAATTTTTGAAAATCTCGATCAGCCCGCATCCGTGCGGTGGCAGAAGCTCGGGGGCGACTTCGGCGAGGCTCCAGTATTTGCCGCCCACCTCTATAACTGGAGTGGGCTGGCCTTGATGGCGAATTGTAGATAGGGAGTAGGACATGATGTGGGGTCTCCTAAAAGTGGTTCAAACAGGCTAGTTGCAAGCCACGTTCTGACGGGTGTTTCTGCCCAGGCCGGCGGCACCGATGAACTCCAGACTTTGGTCTTCTTCAATGCGCAGCAGCTGGTTGTACTTGGCCAGGCGCTCCGAACTGCGCACTGAGCCGATCTTGATCTGTCCAGCGCCGGTACCCACTGCCAGGTCGGCGATGAAAGTGTCCTCAGTTTCTCCAGAACGGGCCGAGACAACGGTGGTGTAGCCCGCGCGCCAGGCGGTTTCCATTGCGTCGAGGGTACCGCTGAGGGTGCCGTTCTGATTAACCTTTATCAGCACGCCGTTGGCAGCACTGCATTCGATGCCCATCGTAATGCGCTTCTGGTTAGTCACGAATAGGTCATCGCCGATGACTTGCACGCCAGGTACTGAGGCCGTGAACGTCTGCCAGTTGAGCCAGTCGTCCTGTTCGAGGGCATCCTCTACCGAAATGATCGGATACCTCCTGACGCATTCAGTGATAAAGCTGGCCATCTCTTCCCCACTGAATTGGAAACCGTGGCGGACTAGCTCGTAGCGACCATTAACGAACAATTCGCTGGCTGCAACGTCGATGGCGATGGCCATGTCCTGGCCCGGCACTAACCCGGCCGCCTCGAAGGACTGCACCATCAGGTCCAATGCTTCATGCGCATGTTTGAAGCCCGGACTCAGGCCGCCTTCATCGGCGAGCAGCACGGAGTAGCCCCTATCGGCCAGCAGGCGGGTGGCGCTCACGCGCACACGGGAGATCATTTCCAGTGCTTCGCTGTAACTGGAGGCTCCCACAGGTATCGCTAGGAAGTCCTGGAGATCCATTCCGCGCCCCGCATGCGCCCCGCCGCTGAGGATGTTCACCATTGGCAGTGGCAGGCTCATCGGGCGGCCGCGGCAGAGGCTATTTATGTAGCGGTACAGAGGATTGTGCGAGTGAACGGCAGCGGCACGACATACGGCCATGGATGTGGCCAGTACGGCATTGGCACCTAGGCGACTGAGATTGGCTGAGCCGTCCAGCGAAATGAGCAGTCTGTCGATTTGACGCTGGTCCAGTGCGTCCTCGCCCAGCAGTCGGTCGGCTATCTCACTGCGGACATTGTTCACCGCCTGACCTACTCCTAGGCCATCATACTGACTGGTGTTGTGATCCCGGAGCTCTATGGCTTCATGCCGCCCTGTGGAGGCGCCGGACGGAACGCAGCTACGACCAAAGCTACCGTCAACGAGCTCCACTTCCGCCTCGACCGTTGGGCGGCCGCGCGAGTCCAAGATCTGGCGCGCATGCACCCGTGCTATTCGAGAGGCTTTGTAGGTCACAGTGCAAACTCCTGCATTAGAGGGAAATATGCTCCAGGTCCATCCTGGGGCTCACAAATCATGCTCGTGGCGATCCGGCGTACCGCGGCGGTGTCGAGTCGGTCGAGGTAGTCCACCGGTGAGTCGCCATCGAGCCGCGCCAGGATCAGGCAGCCGAGAATGCCGACTAGTGCGCAATCGAGTACGGCAGGGCCATCCGCCCTGTACGCCTCAATGAAGGCATGGGCTGTAGCCGCGAGCTGCTGGCGAGGGGCTCCGAGGATGTGGCTCTTAAGAAGTAGGTGGGACAGGCAGAAGGCCAGGTCGAAACGCGGATCGCCCCAGTGGGCAACTTCGCAGTCGAGCATTACTACGTCAGCGCCGTCGGCGAGGATATTCTTCGGACTGAAATCGCCATGCACCAAGGCGTCGCGACGCTTGGACATGCCCTCGACGATATTCTGGATCTCCTCGGCCAGTGAGGGGTTCTTCTGAGCGACGCGATGGAAATACGGCTCTATGCGCAGCGTCTCGAAATAGCTAAGGTCGTCGAAGCGATCGCGAAGATCGTGATCCATTGCGGAGCGCGCATGCATGGCGCCGAGCAGCGCGCCAACCTTTGTCGCGGTACGGTCGTCAATGTGTCCTGCGAGCAAGTCCTGTTTCCAGTTGCGTAGGCGCGGCTCGATCAGGCGCATAGCGAAGGAGTTGGTTGCCGTGTCGGTCCACAGTACCTCAGGAACCGCATCTTGGCCGATCAGGTCGGCGATAGCGCATAGCGCCGCCACCTCGGTCGACGAGCGTGCCGGATCGGATAGCCACTCCGCTGCGACCCGCAATTTTTCCAGCGCCTGCTTAACCACATAGGGTCCGTCTTCACCCTGGACCAGGCGGATATCGCTGGCGACCCCACCGGCCAAGCGCTGATCGGCCAGAGAGGATGCGTCCGTGGGCGTGTTACACGGATGCAAGGGCTGCTCGCCACGCAGGACTCGTACCACCTCCTCGCAGGCGCGGCGACGCAACTCGATCAATGAGGCGTTGGAGAGAAAAGCGATATGCGGGGTGGCAATGACCCGCGAATGCGCAATGACAACTTCCGGCGGCTGAGGCTCGCCCTCTACGACATCAAGGGCTGCACCTGACAATTTGCCGGAATCCAGGCCACGTAGCAGCGCATCGTTGTCGATCAAGCCTCCACGGCTGACGTTTACCAGGAGCGGACGTCTAGTGCAGCAGTCGATGAAGGCATCGTCGACCAGATGATGAGTGGATTCCTGAAGTGGCAGGTGCAGGACGATCGCATCGGACTGCTGGCGAAGAGTCTGTAGGTCGACGACCTCGACATTGGCTGGAGCCTGCGCTTGAGTCAACCGCGGCCCATGGGCAAGGACGCGGCAGCCGAATGCTAGGAGCCTGGATGCGGTGGCACGGCCGATCCGTCCAAAACCGATGATACCCACTGTCAGTTCGCTGATGCGCTCAGGACTGGCGCCTTCGATAGCCCAGGTGGAGGACTTCTTGACCTGGCGGTCGTACTGAACGATACGGCGGAAGTGGGCCAGTAGCAGCGCAACGGCGTGGTCGGAAACCTCCTGCACACAATAGTCGGGCACATTCGTGACCCATGCGCCGCGCTGAGTGGCGCTATCGACGGCGATATTGTCGAGACCTACGCCCAGGCGAGCGACGATGCGCAGATTGCGGGGAGACTCGATGGCAGCGGTGGAAACCGGTGCCCAGCAGGTAATGATGGCGGCAGGGTCGGTTCGGGCGATCAGGGCTTGTACCTCTTCGGCGCTGGTTGCCGTTGCCGGTCCAGTGATCAATTCGATACCCGCCTTGTTGAAGATTGCCTGCTCGACGTCCAGATCGGGCCAGGGGTGGTCGGTCAGCACGACTCGGTCGCGGCGGGTTTCCTTGTTCGTTGTCATTTCGGATGCACTCGCTGGGTTGATATCTAATATTGCTAACGATAGCATAAGATTATGAAAGTGACGCTGGTTCGTCAATACCTGAGCTTTCTCTTGTGTTATAGGCCAGTCCGAGGCATTTCAGGTAACCTTCGGGAATCGATAGAGTCGATGCCTTTGCAATGCATCTGCGCATTCGATTGCATCAGTGAATGCTGCGAAGAATTTTGAGGGAGGAGAGTCAATGGTCACGGCGAAACAGGTGGCGGAACAATTGGGAATCGCGGTATCCACTGTCGGCAGAGCGATGTCGGACGATCCGCGCGTCAGCGCCGAAACCAAGGCGCGGGTACGAAAGGCCGCCGAGCAATTGGGTTATGTAGGTAACACGGCGGCCCGGGTAATGCGTGGCGGCTCGAGTAAACTGATCGGTTTGCTGCTTCCGGACGTCACCAACGATTTCTACGCCACCATCGCCCAGGCGTTGTCGGAATGCTGCGATGCGGAGGGCTACCGCCTGATCCTGTCGATACACAACGATGATCGCGAAGTCGAGTTCCGACATATCAAAGAGTTGGTGGCCGCGCGCGTTGCGGGCGTCATCGCGGTGCCCACAGCTGCGCCGCGGCGGGAGAGCATTAGCCTTATGCGCACGGTGCCGCACGCGCAGTTGCTGCGAAGCGTTCCGGCGCTGGCGCCGATTTGTTTCGGCATCGACGACGAGATGGCATTGCGGGAGGCTACTACCCATCTGCTCAATCTCGGCCATCGGCGCATTGCCTATATCGGCGGCCGCGAGATGCTTTCCACTGGGGCGGCGCGGGTTGCCGGTTTCCGTCGGGCCTACGCCGAGCTAAATATCGATCGGGATCAGGCAATCGAAAAACTCGGCCAGCCGAACCGGATGTTCGGCGCGCAATCGATGACCGAGTTGCTGCGTGCCAAGCAAAAGCCCACCGCCATCGTCATGGGTTCCATCCATGCCACGATGGGGGTACTGGAGGTGCTCAGCGAACAACGTATCGCGATACCTGACGAACTGTCTCTCATCGGCTTCGGTGATCCGTCATGGTTCACTTGGTGGGGGCCGGGGGTGACCACTGTTCGCCCGCCGATGCAGGAACTGGCCACTACCTGCGGGTTGTGGTTTCTGCATCACCTGAAAAACCTCGGCAAAAAAAGTACAGGGGACTGTCATAAGGCTATTTCTAGTTCTGCTCTAGTGGTTCGTGGCACGACAGCAGTTGTGACTACGAGCTCGAATGGCAGGGCAAAGACACCGGCCAAGGCTAGGGTGAGCTGATCACCGGCCTCTCTTCATTCGTTGGTTTATAAAAGACCTTTGCCGTACTTCGCTGGTCATGCCATGACCAGCGCCTCCAAGCTACCAATTTTTCGATCGTTAGCAAAATTTCTTCATCAAGAAGCTTGCTGACACGTTTGCCTGCGTTCGTGCATCGGTAGCTTTTCGGCTCTCTCTGCCCATCACTAAGTATCGTTGAGCGCGCCGTCTAGTCATCCTGGCGATTGCTTAAAGCATTGTTTTTGCTTGGCTTCCATATCTTTAGCTGGCTCGGTCCGCGAATCGTGTTCAAACATTTGACTTTCTGAGTGGGGCCTTTCACCGCGTACGCAAATTTTGTGTTGACGGTCTCTGAGCTGTCTTTTAGTCTATTGCTATCGATAGCATTTATCTGCTTAATACGTGCTTTCGATCGTGAGCTTGCGCAGGTGTGGAGGCATCGAATTCCCGGGAGTAGGAAGCTTTAGAAGTGGATTTCGAGGTGGTGGCCTGCTGGATATGCGAAAGAGGCGCAGCGGGCTAGCTAGGTGAGCGTGCACAACAACTACAAGAAAAAGAGGTGTGTCAGCATGAAATCGATTGCGCAAAGGTCTTTCCCGACCCCAGCAGGCCTAAAAAAWGGCCTCGCTACGAAGCCGGCAAAAATACTGGCTCTCGCTATTGCCTCCCTAGGCGCACAAAACGCGGCGATGGCGCTTGACCTGGATCTCGGCAACCCAGACCTGAAGCTGTCTTGGGACAACACCATCAAATACAACACCGCGTTCCGTGTGGAGGGGCAATCCAAGAAGCTGACTTCGAATCCCAACCTGGACGACGGTGACCGCAATTTCGACAAGGGTCTGATCTCCAATCGGATTGACCTCCTGTCGCAAATGGATCTGTCGTACAAGAAGGACTACGGTGTGCGAGTCAGCGGTGCCGCTTGGTACGATGATGTCTACAACCAGGGCAACGACAACGACTCCCCGGAAACCAGCAACAATTACTCGAAACGCCATGACCAGTTCGTCACCAAGACCCGCGACTTGCATGGCCGCGATGCTGAGTTTCTTGACTACTTCGCCTACGGAAGGTGGTCGCCGTTCGATATGGCGACCACTGTACGTTTCGGCAGTCACGCGCTGATCTACGGGGAGAGCTTGTTCTTTGGAAACAATGGCATAGCCGGTGGGCAGTCACCGGTCGACGTGGTGAAGCTGCTTTCGGTACCTAACTCACAGTTTCAGGAAATCGTCCGCCCAGTTAACCAAATATCCACGCAGATCCAGTTGCGCGATAACCTGGCGATCGGCGCCTATTACCAGTTCAAATGGGATGAAACCCGTATCCCGGGAAGTGGCAGCTACTTCTCTTCCGCTGATGTGTTTGAAGGCGGCGAACGCTTGCTGTTCGGCCCAGTCGACCCAGCAACTCGGATCGGCCCGGCCCTATTCCGCGGCAAGGACATTACCGCTAAGGATTCCGGCCAGTTCGGCGGGCAAGTCCGCTGGAGGCCGGAGGGCTCCGATTTGGAGTTCGGCTTCTACGCGACTCGCTACCACGACAAGACGCCGCAGGTTTATTTGACCCCTGGCGAAAATCTGGATCCCACTATCGGCAAAGTCGGCGAATACCGGCTGGTGTATCCCGAGGACATCAAGGCCTACGGGATGAGCGTAAGCACGCAGGTGGGCGAAGCCAGTGTGGCGGCGGAGTTTTCGATCCGTCGCGACACACCGCTGGTCAGTGACCCGCAGACCGTCTCCCCGGGTTCGAATGCCGACAACGACAAACATGCGGCCTATGCCGTGGGCAATTCCGCCCATGCGCAAGTGTCCAGCGTCTACATCTTAAATCCGAGTCGTTTCTGGAGCAGTGCTACCGCGCTTGGCGAGATCGCCTGGAATCGTCGTACTAGCATCACCAAAAATCCGGACGCGGTGGCCGCAAACTCCTCCCGCGATGCTTGGGCGATGCGTGGCGTTTTCGAGCCGGCTTGGTATCAGGTTGCGCCCGGCCTGGACCTTTCTGCGCCAGTCGGCATTGGTTTCAGTACCCATGGCAATTCTTCGGTCGTGAACTCATTCAACCCTGGTGGCAAGAAAGGAGGAGATCTCAACTTCGGTATCGCAGGCTTGTACCAACAGACCTACAAGTTCGGTGCCAGTTACACCCACTTCTTCGGCGACAAAGGTAACGCTCTGAACGACGCCAATGAGCTGTCGTTCGACCAGAGCTTTGCCGATCGCGACTTCATTTCGATGTATGTGCAGCGGTCCTTTTAAACATTTGAATTTGATCCAGGAGATGACAATGAACAATTACAAGAGTGTCTCTTACAAGGCCGGCGCAATGTTCGCCGTTCTGTTCGGCCTTGCCACCTCCGTGCACGCCGCAGTTACTCCGGAGCAAGCGGCGCGACTCCAGAAAGACCTCACTCCGCTGGGCGGTGAACGCGCGGCAAACAAGGATGGCAGCATTCCTGCCTGGGATGGCGGCTACACCAAGATTCCAGCCGGCTATAAGTCGGGGCAGCCGCGACCTGATCCCTTCGCCAACGAGAAGCCGCTGTTCACCATCACGTCGAAGAACATGGCGGAGCACGCTGACAAATTGTCCGCCGGGGAGAAGGAGCTGTTGACCAAGTACCCGAACACCTACCGCATGGATATCTATCCGACTCACCGTACCGCATCGGCGCCGGATTGGCTCTACAAGTTCACCGTTGAAAACGCCACCCGTGCGAAGTCATCCGCCAACGGACAGTCGATCGAAGGTGCTTATGGTGGCATCCCGTTCCCCATCCCGCAGAGCGGCGCCGAAGTGATGTGGAACCACCTGCTGCGCTGGAAGGGGGATTCCGTCCTGTACCAGGCAGGTAGTTACGTCGTTTCTGGCGGCAAGCCGGTGCTGGCAAGTGCTACTCGCAACGAGATGAACTATCCCTACAACTTCGAGGACGGCTCGCTGGCGAACTTCAATGGCGACTTCTGGCACTACTACATGGTGACCACTGCGCCGTCGTTCAAATCCGGTGAGACCATCCTTATTCGCGAGCCGGTGGATTTCGTCGGCAAGGGCCGCCAAGCCTGGCAGTACTTGCTAGGGCAGCGCCGTGTGCGGCGAGCTCCGAGCATCGGTTACGACACACCAAACTCGGTGACCTCCGGTGCCGACTTTTTCGACGAGGTTTCGCTATTCCTGGGTGGGCTTGATCGCTACGACTGGAAACTCGTCGGCAAAAAAGAGATGTACATCCCCTACAACATGAACAACTTCCACCTGCAAAAGGTTGACGATGTCCTGGGGCAAAATCACCTGAATCCGCAATTTGTGCGCTGGGAGAAGCATCGGGTCTGGGTGGTCGAGGCGAACCTGGCGGCCGGACAACGGCATACGGTGCCGAAGAAGGTGTTTTATGTCGACGAGGATACCTGGAATGCCTCGCTGTATGACGGCTGGGATGCTCAAGGCCGTCTGTGGCGTACGGGTTCCGCTCTGCCAATCCTTGCTTATGACTTCCCTGGTCAACTGCTCAATCCCTTCATGATTACCGACTTCATCAAGGGTTCTTATGAGGCGACCATCATTAACGAGCAGTCGGTACAGTACGGACGCGTTCCAAAGTGGCCAGAAGACAACTATACGCCTGAAGCCGTAGCCGCGCGGGGTGTGAGGTGAGTTCAACTCGCCGGGTATCCGGCCTGTTCGCTTGCGTAGTGATCGCATCGTTGCACGGTGTCGATACCTTCGCTGACGACGCCGTGATTGATCCGTTGAACCGCGCCTCAATCGTCAGTGCGCGCGCAAGTGTGGCGCTGTTGACGGCGGTAGAGCCGACTGGCGGACACTTGGTTGCGGTCGGCGAGCGGGGCATCATCCTGCTCTCCAAGGACGATGGGAGGACCTGGGTGCAAGCCCAGGTTCCCACCAGTTTGATGCTCACCAGTGTGCGTTTCGCCAACACAGAAAACGGTTGGGCGGTCGGACACGGAGGGATCATCTTGGCGACGTCCGATGGTGGCCGCGCCTGGCAAAAGCAGTTGGACGGCATCTCAGCCGCCCAGCTGCTGCTCGAAGCTGCACGCGCCAATCAAGACGCTGACCCACACCAGCTCGCTTACGCTGAACGCATGGTCAGCGAGGGCGCGGACAAACCGTTCCTCGATCTGCTCGTCCAGGATGAACGGACTATCACCGTGGTCGGCGCCTTCGGCCTGGCGTTTCGCAGCAATGATGGTGGGCGCAGTTGGCAGCCTTGGAGTTCGCACATTCCTAACGGCCAGGGCAGCCATCTGTACGCGATCCGGCAAATTGCTCAGACCCAATACATTGCTGGTGAAATGGGCGCAGTGTTTCGCTCAAACGATGGTGGCGAGAGTTTCACTCGCATCGAGACTCCATACGAAGGCAGTTTTTTCGGCCTCGTCCTGGTTTCTCCAGAGCATATGTTGGTCTACGGCCTGCGTGGCAATGTCTATCTCTCCAAAGATGGCGGGGCGAACTGGCAGAAATCCCAGCTCGATACCGAGGAAAGCCTAACCGCGGGTTCAGTGCTGAAGGATGGTTCGATCGTTCTGGGCAACCAGGCGGGCGGGTTGTATCGCAGCACCGATGGTGGGCTCTCATTCGCTTCTGTTCCCCTCGGCAATCCAGCACCCATCGTCGCCTTGGCAGAGTCCGCCGGCAACAGCCTGATCCTGGCTGGCGCGCGTGGCACTGTCCGCCTGAGCGAAGCGGCCCTAAATGTAGGTAACAAGCAATGAACGCAATTCCCTCGACCGCTCCGAAGCAGGGTGTCGTCTGCGAACTCAACCAGTTCGACCAGAATTCGGGCTCGTTCGCCGAGCGGCTGTTTTTCAACAACCGTATGGTGGTCGTCCTGTTGTGCTTGCTTGCAACACTGCTGCTGGGTTATCAGGCGACGAAGCTCGAACTCAATTCCAGTTTCGAGAAGATGATTCCTATTGATCATCCCTACATTGGCAACTATCTAGCCCACAAGGCCGATCTGAGCGGCCAAGGCAACGTATTGCGCATCGCGGTGGAAACTCGCAAGGGCTCAATCTTCGATGCGCATTACCTCGAGACGTTGCGCAAGATCAATGACGAAGTGTTCCTTCTGCCCGGTGTCGACCGGGCTTTCATGAAGTCGCTGTGGACACCCAATACGCGCTGGATGGCAGTGACCGAGGACGGTCTTGATGGCGGCCCGGTAATCCCGGCCAGCTACGATGGCTCCGGGCGCAGCATTGAGCAGTTGAGCACGAACGTCGAACGTTCGGGCGAAATCGGCCAGCTAGTGGCGCCGAATTACCAATCGTCGATTATTTTCGTACCCTTGCTGGACAGTGATGCCGATACCGGCAAACCGCTGGACTACAAGGCACTGTCAGACCAGCTCGAACAAATACGCGGCAAGTACGCCTCGGACGACCTGAAGATACACATCATCGGTTTCGGCAAACTGGTGGGTGATCTGATCGATGGGCTGCATCAAGTGTTGGTGTTCTTCGCCTTCGCCATCATCATTTCTGCTGCGGTGCTGTACTGGTACACCCGCTGCATCAGAAGCACCTTGCTGGTAGTGGTGTGTTCATTGGTGGCGGTGGTCTGGCTGCTAGGGCTATTGCCGACTCTAGGTTACTCCCTCGATCCGTACTCGGTCCTGGTGCCGTTCCTGGTCTTCGCCATTGGCATGAGTCACGGCGCGCAGAAGATGAACGGCATCATGCAGGACGTCGGCCGCGGTCTGCATCGACTGGTGGCGGCGCGTTATACCTTCCGTCGACTGTTCCTTGCCGGCCTCACTGCGCTGGTGGCGGACGCCGTGGGATTCGCTGTGCTGATGTTAATCCGCATCGAGGTGATCCAGAGCCTGGCAATCGCCGCTAGCATCGGTGTGGCGCTGTTGATCTTCACCAACCTTGTATTGCTTCCGATCCTGTTGTCCTACTGCGGCGTCAGCGAGTCTGCGGCTCATCGCAGCCTGCAGGCCGAGCAAAGCGATTCCGAAAGTGGCGACCACCGAAAGCACGTCTTCTGGGATTTTCTCGACCGCTTCACCACGCGTAAGTGGGCGATACTGGCGCTGGTTGGCGCCACGCTAATCGGCGGCTTGGGCTACCTTGTTAGCCTTAACCTGAAGATTGGTGATCTTGATAGTGGAGCCCCGGAGCTGCGCGCGGACTCGCGCTACAACCGCGACAATGCTTACATCGTTTCCAACTACGCGGCAAACAGCGACGTTTTGGTGGTCATGGTCACCACGCCCGCCGAGCAGTGCGCATCCTACGGCACACTGGTCAAGTTGGATGCTCTGGAGTGGCAGTTACAGCAACTGCCTGCGGTAGAGTCGACCAACTCGTTTGCCGCGTTGACCCGCCGCACCATGGCCGGGCTCTCGGAAGGCAACATGAAGTGGGGTGAGATCCTCAACAGTCAGGACTCGATCAATGCCGTGACTACCCGCGCCCCGCGGGAACTGTTCAACCAGCGCTGCGACTTCCTGTCCCTCTATGTCTATCTGAAGGACCACAAGGCGGACAGCCTGGAGCAGGTGGTCGGAGTGGTGGAGACATTCGCCAAGGCCAACAACACCTCTGACGTGCACTTCATCTTGGGTGCGGGCAATGCGGGTATTGAGGCGGCCACCAACATTGTGGTGAAGGCTGCCAATCGGCAGATGCTGTTCCTGGTGTTCGGTGCTGTGACCATCTTATCGTTCATTGCCTTCCGCTCTTGGCGTGCTGTGGTCTGCGCGGTATTGCCGTTGCTTCTTACCTCGATTCTCTGTGAAGCGTTGATGGTGGGATTGGGTATCGGTGTGAAAGTCGCCACGTTGCCTGTGATCGCGCTTGGTATCGGCATCGGAGTCGACTACGCGCTGTACGTGCTGACGGTAACTCTGGCGGGTTTAAGAGCGGGACATAGTTTGTCGGAGGCCTATTACCGAACGTTGCTGTTCACTGGCAAGGTAGTCGTACTCACCGGCTTCACCCTGGGAGTCGGTGTGGCAACCTGGGCGCTGTCGCCCATCAAGTTTCAGGCGGATATGGGCATCCTGCTGGCCTTCATGTTCATCGGCAATATGCTCGGCGCTCTGATCATCTTGCCTGCGCTCGCCTACCTGCTATTGCGTGATAAGGAACCACAACCTGACCAAGTTTCAGATGGTCACGCTGTCTAGGTTCCGAACGACGCGCCTAACCCCGCTGATATAAAACCGTCCCGCATTCCGGCGGGCCGGCCCCCTCCAGCTTTGATCCAAGAGTAGAGAAGGCAATCGCATGGAAATCAACGCACGCTTGCGTGAAGACGTTCATCAGTTGGGCGAACTGCTTGGTCATGCAATTTCCGACCAAATGGGTGGCGCATTTCTCGACAAGATCGAGCGTGTTCGCAAGGGGGCAAAAACGTCGCGTCAGGGCTCTCAGGAAGGGCACCGGCAACTTGCGGAAACCCTTAGTGAGCTGGATGACTCGGAATTGTTGCCAATGACGCGGGCGTTCAACCAATTCCTCAACTTGGCCAATATCGCCGAGCAATGCCACCGGGTGCGCAGACGCCGCCCGGGTGAAGCCGAGCCTAGCGAGAATCAGGCCTTCTCGGCGTTGCTGGAACGTCTGGGCCTGGCAGGTCATAGTCCCGAGGTGCTGACGGAGGAAATCTCCAAGTTGGACATTGAGCTGGTCCTCACCGCTCATCCCACGGAGGTTACCCGACGCACGTTAATCCAAAAGTACGACAGCATCGCAGTCCAATTGGCACGACAGGATCATTCCGACCTGCCAGAAGTTGAGCGTCAGGAAATTTCTCGACGCCTGCGGGAAATCATCACCGAGGCTTGGCACACCGACGAAATCCGTCGCCAGCGACCCACCCCGGTGGATGAAGCGAAGTGGGGCTTTGCGGTCATAGAAAACTCGTTGTGGCAAGCCTTGCCAAAGTTACTGCGCAGTGTCGACGAGGCGCTTTTTTCAGCCACCGGTGAGCGTCTACCGCCAACCGCTGCGCCAATCCGTTTTGCCTCCTGGATGGGTGGTGATCGGGACGGCAATCCCAATGTTACCGCAGCGGTCACTCGCGAAGTCTTGCTGCTGGCTCGCTGGATGGCCGCTGATCTGCATCTCAAAGATGTCGAGCAACTGACTGCAGAACTGTCCATGCAGGCGGCCTCCGCCGAATTGCGCGACCGAGTTGGTGATCACCCCGAGCCCTATCGTGCGCTGTTGAAGCAGTTACGCGAGCGCTTGCGAGACACCCGTGAATGGGCGCACTTGCTGCTGCGCGGGGAACGTAGCGAAGGCCTGCGTGTACTGACGGACAATGCTGAGTTGGTCGAGCCGCTGCTGCTCTGTTATCGCTCGCTGCAAGCGTGTGGCATGGGTGTGATCGCCGACGGCTTGTTACTGGACTGTCTGCGGCGTGCCAGCAGTTTTGGTCTTTTTTTGGCCCGCTTGGACATTCGCCAGGATGCAAGGCGTCATGCCTCGGCAATCGATGAAATTACGACAACACTGGGTCTTGGTCGCTACCTTGACTGGAGCGAGGCAGAGCGCCTCGAGTTTCTCTCGCGGGAGTTGGCCAATCCGCGACCGATCCTGCCTGCGTGCTTCGCGCCCAGCACAGAAGTGGCGGAAGTACTCGATACTTGTCGGGTGATCGCAGAGACCCCGTCTGCAGGACTTGGCTCCTACGTGATATCGATGGCCGGTCGCGCATCTGACGTATTGGCTGTGCAAYTGCTGCTCAAGGAGTGCGGGGTAAGATGGCCGATGCGCGTCGTCCCGCTGTTCGAGACATTGGATGACCTGGAGAACGCTGGAGCGGTTATCGACGGCTTGCTCGCTCAAAGCGATTACCGAAACCGCTTGGCCGGTCCGCAGGAAGTGATGATCGGATACTCCGACTCTGCCAAAGACGCCGGTACGTTGGCCGCCGCCTGGGCTCAGTATCGCGCCCAGGAGCGTCTGGTGGAGGTGTGCCGCAACCATGATGTCGAGCTGGTGCTTTTCCATGGTCGGGGAGGCACTGTCGGGCGTGGCGGCGGACCCGCCCGAGAGGCAATCATTTCGCAACCTCCTGGTTCTGTGACTGGCCGCTTTCGGGTTACCGAACAAGGGGAAATGATCCGCTTCAAGTTCGGACAGCCAGATATCGCTCAGCAAAATCTCACGCTCTATTTGGCCGCAGTTCTTGAGGCGGTGCTGCTGCCTCCAGCTGCTCCACCAGAGATTTGGCGGGAGACCATGCAGAAACTTTCGGCGGACAGCCTGGAGGAGTACCGTGGAGTGGTGCGAGAACGCCCTGGCTTTGTTGACTACTTCCGTCAGGCTACGCCTGAGCTTGAGCTAGGTCGGCTGCCGTTGGGCAGTCGTCCCGCTCGCCGCGGAACTGGTGGCATCGAAAGTCTAAGGGCGATTCCCTGGATATTCGCTTGGACGCAGTCTCGCTTAATGTTGCCGGCCTGGCTGGGCTGGGAGTCCGCTTTAGCGCAGGCCTTGGCGAGAGGGGAGGGGCCGATACTGAAGGAAATGCGTGAGCATTGGCCGTTTTTCCGAACGCGGATTGACATGCTAGAGATGGTACTGGCCAAAGCCGACGGAGAAATCCAGCGTTTGTACGACGATCGTTTGGTGGATTCGTCCCTAAGGAGTTTGGGCATGGAGTTGCGTACGCTTCTATCTCGGGCTACGGAAATTGTCGTGGGAATCTTGGATGTCCCCGAACTCATGGCCGCTCATCCCGAGACCCAGGCGTTCATCAACGTTCGCAACGCATATTTGGACCCTCTGCATCGGCTACAGATCGAACTGCTAGCACGTTCCCGCAATGCTCATGGAATATCCGACAGCGCGGTGGATCAAGCATTGCTGGTTAGTGTCGCAGGTATTGCGGCGGGGCTACGCAATACTGCATGAACCACATACGAGGAGTATTGGTTGACAGTCAGATAGGCAGAACTTAGTATAATTGCTATCGTTAGCACAAAGTAATTAACAACCATCAATCGAAGCTACACCAAAGACAAGAAATGCGTCAGGAGGGTTATATGAACAACAACATCAGCCTCGTCGATCGTACCGATTCAGCTCGCCACACTGCGGCTCAGCGTCGTTCAAAGACCAGCATTCAGCAGCTGTCGCATAGCGCCGTGCGGGTTCGCGATATGGAAAAGACCCGCAGCTTCTACGAGGACCTCTTGGGGCTGCCGTTGACGTCCTCTCTCGTAGCCCAATTCGATGTGGTGACCAACGCACCCTCCAATTACATTCACTGTTTTTTCGAACTGGCTGACGGTAGTGCAGTGGCGTTTTTCCAGTTCGAAGAGGGCTATCGTGATGAGCCGTTCCCGCGTATCAGCGATCCGTACGAACGTCATACGGCGTTGCGCGCTGATAGCGAAGAAAGTGTTATCCACCTTCACAAGCGCGCGGAATCCGCTGGCGTGGAGTGCTTTACTGTCGATCACGAGTGGTGCTATTCCCTTTACCTCACCGATCCAGATGGTGAAATCATAGAGATCACCGCTCATCGACCGTCCGCCGAAGAAGTTTTAGATCACGAGGGTGCGCGCGACATTCTCAAGCAGTGGCTGGCTGCTCAAAGAAAGTAACTTCCGTTCTCTTTGTAACTGCGGGCCTGAATAGCCAGGGTATCTGTCCGGTTGAGGATACGCTTGGCTTAACGGTCATCTTGGGTCTTCCACTTGGGAAGGTGCAGTATGAGACTGAATATTGCGAAATTTTACGAAGTAGTCGATTCCGGGGATTTAGAAGAGTTCTCCAGCTATTTGGCTGGAGATCTGGTATTTCAGTTCGGGAACTCTCCAGAGCTCCACGGGATTCCGGAAGTTATTGAGGCTCTCCGGGGTTTCTATCTACGGATTAGCGGCGTAAAGCACTTCCTATATAAAGTTATTGATTCTGGTGATCACACCTTCATTACTTGTGACGTCCAATACTGGCGCCTTGATGGAACAGTGCTCAAGGTTCCTGCTGCTGTACTGTTACGTCATGTTGATGGCCAAATAAGCGATTATCGCATATTTGTCGATAATAGCAGTCTTTGATTTTTTAAGTGCTTTTGATTCTGTTTCCTTCAAGGCCCGATAGGCATAATTATATCGGACTTTTTTATAGTTGGCGTCTGCTCCAGACTGGTTTCTTAATGTGAGTGCGGTAACTTTAAAACATTATCGACGAGCTCAAACTAAAAGTTTTTGCATTTATGTTGGTAGATTCATGTAGCCATTCTGTGGAGAGTGGACGCGTGGGTCGGCAACTGTATTCACTCGTCTGGTCTCAGGGGAGCGACAGGATGTCGGAATCGGAGTTTTCGCTGCTATAGGAGCGGCTAGCACTCCGCTGTCATATGCGGGAGGCGTATGCGATCGCACGGCGCCACGACCGTCTGGCGATTTACTAAACCACACACACCAGTGGGCAGCGGGTTCCGGTCACAAGCCGGGGGGCCGCTAGCCTTAGCCGCCTCCAGCGGGAGCGAACCCGCCGTACCCGGCCACTTGGGTGAAATAGTACAGCCCGTTGAGGTTTTCCGTGATGGTTCACAAATTAGAACTCTACGACCTATTTAGTTGGCTTGGCCGATAGTTGCAGTTGTAGTTTTTTGCGTCCTATCTAGGTGTGAGCTTTGTGGCCTTCTCGGTGGCGACACTTACTGCAGCTTTTTGTGTGGTCCGGATGGGCTGGAGTATCAGATGAAAATAAGCACGAAGACATACCCGCTGGTTTCCAGCCGAGCGCTGTAGCATGAGCAATCCTTTCAGTAGATACGGATAGACCACTTTGCTTGGTTACTTCTCCCACGCTCAGGCTCTGGGCGGACGTGATTTCTTCGTCCATGGTTGTTGACCTCAACTATGGTGTAGGTTTTATAAAATAGTCGCCGCGTCAGAGTTAGGCCCCCCCACCTTTATCTAATTTTGGGAGAGACCACCGATGAAAAAAAGCTAACTGCAATATCTGGGAGTCTTGCGAAAGCGTCGGTGAATACAGCCATTCTTCGTACTGTCGCTGAGCGTGCGCCAGCAGGTGTGGAAGTAGTAGTTTTGGATATTTCAGATATACCGTTATATAACGAGGATTTTGAAACGAATCCGCCGGCTCCAATCCCTATGGCTCACAGTTAAGAACTTGGGCGGCGTTATCCTGGCTTCTCCCGAGTACAAGCATGGAACTCCGGGAGTCATGAAAAATGTGCTTGATTGGTTGTCCCGGCCCTCCGGTGAAGCACACTGACTGGAAAGAAGGTGTTAGTACTCTTCGTCATCTGCATTCACCGGGGGAGTGCGCATTTATCCTCAGCTCAATGCAGCGCTGGATGGTATGAGGGCAGATCGAATTGACTATCCTCAAATTTTAATTGCACGCGCCGACAGCAAAGTCGTTAATGCCATATTTGTTGATGAGGAAAACTTGTCGTTTATCCTATTTCCAATCGATCATTTCTTATGTCTCGGTTCAAGGCGATTGTTATAGAATCAATATTTTTTGGTAATAATTAAGCTTGGCCACTACAACTCCGATAAATTACCAGCGCACACGCAAAAAAAAACCGCCGTATGCGCCTCCTGATCACTTTAGGTTTGATGGACAGCGCCTTTGAAACTGCCAAAGTGACTCTCCAGATTACTACAGGGATTTACAAGTGCATGCACGCCAGCAAATCATTTATAGAGAGCGATTAATGAATATACGAGATATGAGTATCGCACCGCGAGCCTTCCTCAGCTTCGCATTTATAGCCGTATTGGTGATCGCGCTGGGTGCTTTCGCGCAAAACAGAATGACCGTAATTCACCAGGCAACTATGGATATGGATACAAATATGCTACCAAACATTGTATACCTTGGTGACGTAAACGAAAACCTCCTTCGTTTACGCATTACTATATCGGAATTGCTAATTGATCGAGACGCTACACACCTACAAGGGGCATACACCCTAATTCCGAAACTTGTAGAAAAGCTGCAAGAGGCAAAAAATTCTTATGGTTCGACCCCTACTCAGATTGAAGAAAAAGCAGTATTTGCACGGTTTAATACCGAGTTTGAAACCTATATTTTCTTGCAGAACCAGGCACTTGAATTGTCCAGGCAAGGCAGCATCGACAGATTGAACTCCCTAGTAAGTGGCCAGATGGAAAGCACTTCTGAGTCCCTGGCGAGATATTTGGGACGATTGATAGTAATAAACCAAAACGCAGCTAAAGACTCTTCGAAAGTCGCTGGCGAGCAGTATGAAAGGGCATATTTTGCGATCGTTGGCACATCCATTGTGGCCGCTCTGTTGACCATTTTGTTGGCATTGCTGCTTACCCGCAGCATCGTCAAACCTCTTGCCCTTGCCGTCCGAGCCGCCGACGACATTGCCGACGGAAACCTGACAATACCCATACAGGTTGTCGGCAAAGACGAACCTGCAAAGCTTTTAGCTTCGTTAGCAATCATGCAAAAAAAACTGAAAGCGACTATTGAGGAGATTTCTGGCTCTGCCATACAACTGGCCTCGGCTGCCGAGCAATTGACCACCCTCGCGGACGACGCCACCGAGGGCGTGCATCAGCAAAATAATGAGATAGAGCAGGCTGCCACTGCGGTCAATGAGATGACTGCTGCAGTCGAAGAGGTCGCTCGAAATGCTACTTCTACCTCAGAGGCCTCAGAAAAATCCAATCAAATTGCACTTCACGGACGTAATAAAGTTGTTGAGACAGTGGAGGCCATTCAAGCCATGACACGAGATGTGCAGTCGACGTCTGCTTTGGTTGAAGGGCTTGCGTCTCAAGGTCGTGATATCGGAAGAGTACTGGACGTTATCCGCTCGATTGCTGAGCAAACCAATTTACTTGCGCTAAACGCTGCTATCGAAGCAGCTCGTGCAGGTGAGGCGGGAAGAGGTTTCGCAGTAGTTGCCGATGAAGTCCGAGCATTGGCGCATCGTACAGCACAATCGACAGAAGAAATTGAAAATATGGTTGTCGGTATTCAAAACGGCACCAATGAGGCAGTGCAGTCTATGTTTCTAAATGCTAATCGAACCCAGTCGACATTGATTTTAGCGCGTGATGCGGGCGAGGCACTGAAGCAAATAGCCGATTCAATTTACCAAATAAATGAGCGCAACTTGGTAATCGCAAGTGCTTCTGAACAACAAGCTCAAGTGTCCAGAGAAATAGATCGAAACTTGGTAACAATTCGGGATCTATCTATCCAATCGGCAGCTGGAGCCAACCAAGCTAACGCGGCAAGCCATGAGTTAACACGCCTGGCAGTTAATCTTAACACTATGATTTCGCGATTTGTGATTTAGGCACAATAGGAATTGACCTTTTTCTGACGAAGTAGCGTCACCAAAAAAATTGGTGACGTTACTTTATCAATTAACTATCACACTAAAGCTAAGAATCGGATTCTTGTGAATGGGCAATTCGGCCCAGCTGAGCTTCCAGATCAAGGTCTGATGAGTGGAATCTAGCTTATTAATATTAGTTACTGATCCACGGTATGGGAGGTTGGAGTCACATCTCGTTGCATCTCTCCCCAATGACCGCTATGGAGGCACAGCGGTTGTACCGGGCTCTCACCTACAATCAACACTGATATCGAAAAATATGTCCTGATGTGGCAGCCGGCGCTGCTCTGGCACTGCATTCCACGATTCTGCACGGTAGCAACCCTAATCGGAGCGGACAGGAACGAGACGTTATCGTCATCCAGTTTGGATTGCGTGCATCGACTCTTCGTTGCCAAGCGAACGAAGCCTTGTCCCTATCGGCTCGTGAGGATCTTCTGGAATTCTATCGGGATAGTGCAGAGAAACGAAATACCGACTCCTGAACGTCAGCTACTGGCTGTCCGTCGCGAATGGCAGCAATAGGAACTGCGGGCGAGGTAGTCGATCCAAGGTCTTGCATTTTCTGCCCATGTTTCATGTCGGCTGAAGTATTGACCTAGGAACGGGGCTAGTCCTATTCCTGGCTTTACCTCCAAAGGTTGATGGGGCGATGTGTGGATATTGAACAAGTTTACCCCTAGCGGCATAGCCAGGTCCGCTGTGCGTTTGAGATCCCGTGGACTGAACGCCCAAGGCTGCAGGAATGCTCCAAACCTCTCGGCGCCGACTTGTTTGCGCCCATATAAGTGTGCTGCCGATGCAGCCCCATTACATCTGCTAAGTAGGTCGGACGACCCTCACCGTCTGGGGCAGTACCCACATCGCACCCATCGGGACATCGGCGCGACCTCGCATGCTTATGTCTTCACCTAACTGTGGGCGGTTATCTTCGAGTGCTTCGCTGTAAAGCTTCAAACCTCGTTCATGCGCCACATCTGCGAGCGTCTGGAAATACTCGCTGGACACCAATTGCGTGATGGTGCGTCGCCAATCCCAGAGAAATCGATCACTGGCTTCAGAGCTTTCAATCACAAAACCGGCAAAAGTCGGTAGCCATGGTGTCGCATCGTAGCCGCGCAGATGATTGAATTTCTCGAGCAGGGCGGGGGGCCAATTCTGCGGTCCCGATTCGATACTATCGGCCAATAACCCGCGAAGAGCGTTACTTTGATCGCCCATCGAATTGCGATACAGATTCAGATAGTGCTCCAGATATACCCGTCCCATCTGGTTTGACCGACGTTGGGAAGTAGTTAGCTCTTCGCATTCCGGAAGTTGTCGATTGGCACAAGGACGTCGTATGAGCTGTTGCGGCACTTCGGCAAGGACGCAACCGAAAACCGCACAGGCAGTGCACAAGCTAAACGTGGGACTGACGTTCTTTGTGTGCAGTTTTTATCAGGTGTGAATGGCGAAAAACAGCAAGCGACCGACTAGGTGACCGTAACCCCAAACGACTGGCGAGGCGCTAAGATCCCTGCCTCTCCTGCCTTTCAAATGAATTTGCAAGAAAGTCGATTAGGGCGCGCACGGAAGGCAGTAGACCTCGTCGAGAGGGAAAGACTGCGGTGATTACACCTTCATCTGGCCTCCATTGTGGGATAAGCGTTAACAAACGACCGTCGGAGATTTCTTCCCTGACCACGGCTAGCGGCATGCTAGCGATGCCCACCCCCCGACTCACTGCACTTTTGAGTACCGCCATATCGTCGCTGACCAAGCGCGGAACATGGCTGATTTGGGCGGTGGCCCCGTTGGGATCATTCAGGTGCCAGTTGTAGTGCGGTTGAGGCGCTCCCCAATGAATACTCGGAAGATCCACCAAATCCGCCGGTACCATCAACAGCGGGTAGCGTTGCACAAAAATAGGGTTGGCAACCAGTACCTGTGGACTTCTGGCCAGGACTTTCATCACCAATTCGCTACTTTCCAATGGAGGAAAACATAAGCTCAAGGAAATGTCATATCCCTCGCTGATAACGTCAACACGACGGTTGAAACTCTTCACATAGAGTTCCACTGATGGGCATTGCTCCATGAACTCGCCTAGTAATGGGGCCACCCAGAAGTTCAGTAGTGGAGTGGTGCAGCACAGGCGAATAACGCCTCGGGGTTCCGACCGGCTCTGTTCAATGACATCTTCCGCCGACTCAGCTTCCGCCATCATGGCCACGCAATGGCGGTAATAAGCCTGACCGATATCGGTCACTTGGAATTGCCTTGTAGAGCGCTGAATAAGGCGCACACCCAGCCGCATCTCTAGTTGACTGACCCGTCGACTCAAGGTGGATTTTGGCATGTTGAGGGCGCGGCCTGCGGGAGCGAAGCCGGCATGTTCAACCACTTTTGCGTACAAAAAGAGTTCATTGAGATCAATCACTCGTGGCCCCTATCGTTCCATATTTGAGACTGTGAAGTCTAATCCAGCCACTACCGGCATCCAACCTCCACGACTAAGGTGATTCGCTCGGGTCTTTGGTAGGCGATGCAACATGAAGAAAATTCTGGGCATTTACAGCAGCCCCAATCGGCATTGGGTAGGGGATGGGTTTCCGGTCCGCTCGCTTTTCACATATGACACGCTGGGCCGTCATATCAGCCCGTTCCTGTTGTTCGACTACGCAGGACCTGCGGATTTCCCGCCTTCACCGCACCGGCGTGGAGTCGGTCAACATCCGCACCGAGGTTTTGAGACGGTCACCATTGTCTATAAAGGTGAACTCGAGCATCGGGATTCCACTGGCGCTGGCGGCAAGATAGGACCAGGCGATGTGCAGTGGATGTCAGCAGCGTCGGGCATCCTTCATGAGGAGTACCACTCACCAGAATTCAGTCACGCTGGTGGAACATTGGAGATGGTGCAGTTGTGGGTGAATCTACCCGCAAAAGACAAGATGTCTGCGCCTCGATATCAGACGATTTTGAACCGCGACATAGTGCAAGTCAGCCTACCTCACGATGCCGGTTTAGTGCGCGTGATTGCCGGTGAGTACGCCGGGCGTAAAGGCCCCGCGCTGACCTTCACCCCCATGGATGTATGGGACATACGTCTGAACGCAGGCAAGAGCATTTCCCTGCAATTAAGAGCTGGCTTCACCTGTGCAATCGTCCTGCTCAGTGGGGGGGTTGAGGTGAATGGCAGTGCAGTTTTGCAGGAGGCACAGGTGGCGCTGCTTGACCCTGATGGAGTCAAGCTGTTGCTGGAGGCCAGTAGCGACTCAAAACTGGTCCTGCTCTGTGGAGAGCCCATCGATGAACCCATCGTTAGCCATGGTCCGTTTGTCATGAATACCCAAGCAGAAATAGTCCAGGCCATCACAGACTTCAACAGCGGCCACTTTGGACAGATTACCCCCTAACCATTTCGTAGTGCCATTGGTTGACATTACGAAACCCGTCGGCGGCTACGCCGTCTTTTCTCACAGGAGAACGTCATGAGTACCCCGGCTAATTTCAACAACCAGAGACCGGTCATCGACCCATCCAATGTCGCCATGCTGCTGATCGACCACCAGAGTGGTCTGTTCCAGACAGTGGGCGATATGCCGATGCCCGAACTACGCCTGCGCGCCGCGGCGTTGGCCAAGATGGCGTCGTTGGCCAAGATTCCGGTCATCACCACCGCCTCAGTGCCACAAGGCCCAAACGGCCCGTTGATCCCCGAAATTCATGAAAACGCCCCACACGCCCAATACGTGGCGCGCAAGGGTGAAATCAATGCTTGGGACAACCCGGAATTCGTCGCCGCAGTGAAGGCCACGGGCAAGAAACAGCTCATCATCGCCGGCACCATCACCAGCGTCTGCATGGCCTTCCCGTCCATCAGCGCCGTCTATGACGGTTATCAGGTCTTTGCGGTGGTCGATGCCTCCGGCACCTACACCAAGATGGCGCAGGAAATTACGCTCGCCCGAGTGGTGCAGGCGGGTGTAGTCCCGATGGATACCGGTGCTGTTGCGTCTGAGTTACAAAAATCCTGGAACCGCGACGATGCACAACAATGGGCTGAGGTTTACACCAAGATTTTCCCGGCCTATCAGTTGCTGATCGAAAGTTACATGAAGGCTCAAGCTGTAGTGAGTAACCATGAAGTGCTGGACTCCCAGCGCAAGTAACCGAGCCCAACACGGGGGAGTGTCCCTCATCAGTGGAAGCCATCGGGGCTTCCGTTGTTCACCTGGAGAATGAAAATGTCCACTGCCTATAAACGTCTCGATAAAGATCAAGCGGCCGTGTTGTTGGTCGACCATCAGACCGGCCTGTTGTCGCTGGTACGCGACATCGACCCGGACAAGTTCAAGAACAACGTGCTGGCGCTGGCCGATCTGGCCAAGTACTTCAAACTGCCGACCATTCTCACCACCAGCTTTGAAACCGGCCCCAACGGCCCGCTGGTGCCGGAGTTGAAAGCCTTGTTCCCGGACGCCCCTTATATTGCGCGGCCAGGTCAAATCAACGCTTGGGACAACGAGGACTTTGTCAAAGCCATCAAGGCTACCGGCAAGAAGCAACTGATCATTGCCGGGGTGGTGACCGAAGTCTGCGTGGCGTTCCCGGCGCTGTCGGCGATCGAGGCGGGTTTTGAGGTGTTTGTGGTGACCGACGCCTCGGGCACCTTCAATGCCCTGACCCGTGATTCTGCATGGAACCGCATGTCGTCTGCCGGTGCACAATTGATGACCTGGTTCGGTCTGGCCTGCGAGCTGCACCGCGACTGGCGCAACGACATCGAAGGGCTGGGCACGCTGTTCTCCAACCACATTCCCGACTATCRCAACCTGATCACCAGCTACACCAAACTGACCACGGATAAGTAAGCCAAGGCTCAGGGGCTGTCGCAGTACCAACAGCCTCTGAGCACACCGACACGCGATCACGGAGAACCGTTATGACTAACTCAAATATCCAGCGAGACGACACCTTACTAACTGCGGATAACCATGCCCTTTTGCTGATTGACCACCAGTACTTGCAACTGTTGGCCGTGCGCTCTCATCCCGCAGAAACGGTGGTCAGTAACACCACGATGCTGGCCAAAGGCGCAAAGATATTCAATGTCCCGACGTTGTTGACTACTGCCTTTGCTGAACGCCAGGAAATTTTCCAGGAACTGCAAGCGGTGTTTCCTGAGCAGAAGCCAATCGATCGCACCGGCCTCAACTCTTGGGACGATCCGCGGGTGCGCGAATGGGTCTCGAAGACCGGCAAGAAAAAACTGGTAATTGCAGGTTTGTGGACGGAAGTCTGTCTAAGTCTTGCCGTGTTGAGCACCCTTGCCGAAGGTTACGAGGTTTATATCGTTACTGATGCCGCTGGAGGGGGGAGTGCAGAAGGCCATGAGCGAGGCGTACAACGGATGGTGCAAGCCGGCGCCCGGCCACTGACCACAGCCGTCTATGTCAGTGAGCTGCAACGTGACTGGTCCCGCGAAGAAACTGCCGGTGATGTGGCCAAGCTCTTTGCTGAGTTGGGTGGTGCTTTTGGTCAAGGTTTACGTTGGGAATGGCAACTGCTGGGTCTCAAGGAAGGTACGCGGTAATCCGGATGGCTTTGGCGATGGGCTTTGCCTGTCAATAGGTTCATCGGTCACAGCCGCCAGCAACACGAATAGGAGTTTTCAATGAGCGAATCAACGATCCGCGCTTCCTTCGAGGGCACTGCCTTCCAGGTGAAGTTATCGGATGGCTTGCATGCATGGGCCAGCGATGTGCCGCAAACACTCGGCGGCGGAGACACTGGACCCTCGCCGCATCAATTGCTGTTGTCGGCCCTTGGTGCCTGTACGTCGATCACCGTTGCCATGTACGCACAGCGCAAGGGAATTCCGCTTGAGGAGGTTGACGTTAAGCTGAGCATTCTGCGGGAGCGCATCACCCATGATGCGCAGACTCACATCGGTCGAGACATCCACTTGACGGGTGCGCTGAGCCACGAGCAGCGCTTGCGGTTGCTGGAGGTTGCCAACGCCTGCCCCATCCACAAGGTCTTGAGCGGCGAAATCCTCATCAGCAGCCAACTGGCCGAGTGAGGAGCGCGGTCATGGCGAATCTTCCCGAAATCAAGGTCCTGGGGGTCTCCGGCAGTCTGCGCCGCGGCTCCTACAACACGGCCGCTTTGCGCGAGGCGATAGGTCTTGCGCCTGCCGGCATGCACATCGAGATGGGGACATCGCCGAGATCCCGCAGTACAACGAAGATGTTTTCGCTCTCGGTTTTCCCCCGGCGGTCGAGCGTTTTCGCCAGCAGATCCGAGCGGCCGATGCCTTGCTGTGGACCACACCGGAATACAACTACTCGGTTCCTAGTGTGCTGAAAAATGCCATCGACTGGGCCTCCCGTCCACCCGAACAACCCTTTGCCGGCAAGCCGGCCGCGGTGTTCGGGGCCAGTGCCGGACGCTTCGGAACTGCCCGTGCGCAGTATCACTTACGCCAAAGCATGGTGTTTCTCGATGTACACATGATGAATCGGCCAGAGGTCATGATCGCGGGTGCCCCGGCGCTTTTCGATGCTCAGGGGCAGTTGATGGATGAGCGCACACGCGAACAATTGCGCGGTCTGCTTGAGGCTTTTTATGTCTGGGTCATCAAGCACAAAGCTTGGCCGCAAGAGAGGTAACAATGAGCAATCAAGAGCCCCAATGTCAGTTGTCCACGTCATCGGGCTGTCCGGTGGAAGAGGGCATTAGAGCGATTCAGAGAGTCACGGCGCGCTCCGCCGAAGTCGGTGGTGGGATCACGGTCAACCGATTACTGCCCTCAGCGCAGCGACGGATGATTGGCGCCTGGTGTTTTCTCGACCATGCCGGTCCAGCGGTGTTTGAAAAAAAAGCCGGTCTGCGCGTCGGCCCCCATCCGCATATTGGCTTGCAGACTTTCACCTGGATGATCAAGGGTAAAGTGCTGCACCGCGACAGCCTGGGCAACGTCCAGGTCATTCGCCCGGGTCAGGTCAACTTGATGACGGCCGGACGGGGTATCACCCATACAGAAGAGTCGCTGCCTGACGAGCACCATCTGCACGCCGCGCAGCTATGGATTGCCTTACCGGAAGCTGACGAGAACTGCGCTCCGGCGTTCGATCATTATCCAGACTTGCCAGTCTGGGATGACGGGGGGGTAACGATCACCCTGCTGGCCGGGAGTTTCGCCGGCCGCACCGCCCCCAGCCGCATTTTTTCGCCACTGGTGGGAATGGACCTGGCGAGTCAGGGGGCAGCCTCGATTCGATTGTCTGTGGATCCGCGATTCGAGTACGGCATCTTGCCGCTGGAGGGCGCTTACACCATCAACGGCCAGACCTTTGCCCGCAATGAGCTGGCTTACCTGGGGCGTGGCCTCAGTGAGATTGAGTTGTCATCCACTCAGGTCTCGCGTGCCTTGCTGCTGGGGGGCGAACCGTTTGCCGAGGAAATACAGCTGTGGTGGAACTTCGTCGGCCACAGCAAGGAGGAAATCGGCAAGGCCCTTGAGGCCTGGAACAGCCGGGACCTTGAGCGCTTCGGTGACGTAGAGGGGTTTGACGGAGAACGTTTGGTCGCCCCGCGGTTACCATGGTAATGCCTGAGATGCTCGACGACAGAGCTTCCCAATGCAACCCCTGATTAATTATTTCAAGGTTGTTTTTAACCCCGGTCTTGCGGGGCTGCTGTTTGCCTTGCGCACTGTCGCCGCCGGCCTGCTGACCTTGTACCTGGCGTTCATCTTTGACCTTGATCAGCCTAAGTGGTCGGTCATGGCGGTGATCATCGTCAGCCAGCCCCTAGGGGGCATGGCCCTGCAACGCAGCTTCTCGCAGGTCATTGGCACCACGGTGGGCGCTGTGGTGGCGGTGCTGATCATGGCGGTTTTTCCCCAGGCACCACTGCCGTTCATTGTCACATTGGCGCTGTGGTTGGCGTTGTGTACCGCCGGGGGCACCCTGCTGCGCTACACCAGCTCCCACGCTTTTGTACTCAGTGGCTTCACGGCGGTGGTAGTTGCCTTGCTGGCGGTCCCCGAACAGGACAACACCTTAATGCTAGCCATTACCCGGATCACCGAGACGCTGCTGGCTGTCGCCTGTGTGTGCGTGGTCAGCCTGTTGACGGCGCGGCCGGAGGCGGTGGCTCGGGGTTACTTTGCCAAGGTTGATCAGGTGCTGAAGCTGATGGCGCAACACGCGGCGGCGGTGATCCGTACCGAGGAAAGCGAAGCAGATTTTCATAAGCGCCAGTTGCAACTGCTGGGGGAGATCAGTGCGCTGGAGGGCTTGCGTCGGCATCTGTACTTCGATGCACCGCGTTTGCGCAGTGCCAACAGTCTGGTGCAACTGCTGGGCAATCAGTTGGTGTTGTTGACCTCACGCCTGACCGTGTTACGGCATCAACGCACATTGATCGGTGAACGCTGGGAGGGTGAATTTCCTGAGCATATTCAGCGTTTGCGTGAAGATGAACTGCTGTTTCTCGACGAATTGGCCAGGCAGGGCCGCTCGCTGTCCAGTGACGCCCGGCATCAATTCAAGATACTCCAGCAACGTTTTGATCACCTGGCGGAACAGGCCGAACAGCTGAGCGAAAACATGCCGGCCACCCTACGTTCACTAGCGTGGGCGTTACGCTGGGAGCAAGCGCGCCTGCTGCAACAGCTAGAGGAAATTCTTGAACTGAGTGACGCTATTCAGAGCGGCCGTGAGGCCAACTGTGTCTATCAGCAGGCTCGTAGTAACCCGTTGCATTTGGACCTTCGCCTGGCCGCGATGAACGGGACTCGTGCGTTTATCGCATTGCTGGTGTCCGGGTTGATCTGGATCGAAACCGGCTGGGACGGCGCCCGTGCCGGGATGATTCTGGTGGGCATTTTGTGCTCGTTGATGGCGACCTTTCCGCGTCCGCTACTCGCCAGCCAAAACTATGTCCGAGGTTTGGGCTTAGCACTGGTTGTTTCAGCGATTTACCAGTTCATGTTGGTGCCTGCGATTGGCGACTTCGAAATGCTGGCGTTGATCCTGGTGCCGCTGCTTTACGTGATCGCGGTCGGGCTGGCCAGTCCGACGACCGCGGGAATCGGCATGGGCCTTGGACTGTCGACCTTCCTGATGGTCGGCCCACAGAACATTGGGACTTGGCAAAATACCGCGACCCAGTGGTTCGAATTCACCGGGGCTTATGTCTGTGCCGGGGTGCTGTCGTTGCTGGTGTATTCCTGGGTGTTTCCCTTCAATCCGGTGCAGCGCATCTACCGGCTGTTCCGGGAGACCCGTGAGCAGGTTTATCTGCTGCTCAAGACGTCGGCCGTCGACGAACAGCAGTTTGCCTTTGAAAGTCGCATGGTCGATCGCCTGACAATGATGCTGGGGTTATTGCCAGCGGCCAATGACCCTCGCAGCAATCAGTTGTATGAAGTCAGCCTGGCGTGCATGGCGCTGGGCGTAGCCCTCAATCAGCTGAAACAGCAAAGTCAGGACAATGCGCTGTTGAGTCCGCAGGTCAAAGACCGTTTGCAGTCGATCCTGCGCCAAACCGGTCGCTACGTCGCGGATAGACCAGGCATTGATTTCGACGAACTGACGGATGAGTTACGCCGCCTCGGAGAAGAACTGGATCAGTTGCATTCCGGCGAGCTGGCGTCAGGTCACGAACACTTGTGGTCGGTGTTCCGCATTCGCGTCGCGCTGTTGATCGTGGCCTCGTTCATTGAACGTTATCGCGAATTTCTTCAACCCTCGGACGCAGGAGTACCGATCCTTGCCCATTGATTTCGAGCTGGGCGGCGTCTACTTGCCGCCTATTGCTCAGGCCCTGTTATTGGCGTTACCGATTTTTCTGCTGCTGGATTGGTGCGCACGGAGGATCGGTTTGCTGAAGTTCGTCTGGCATGAAGCGTTATTTGAGGGGGCACTCTATGCCTGCGTGTGTGCGGTGGTGATTTTGCTGATGGGTGTCTCATGAGTCTGAAGAAAACCGTTGCACAACTGGTGACTTTGGCCGTTGTAGGGTTGGCGGTTCTGCTCGGTTGGTTTGCTTGGGAGCATTACACTCGATCGCCCTGGACTCGTGATGCGCGGGTGCGTGCCGATGTGGTGACGCTGTCCGCCGACGTCTCGGGACGTATCGTCAGCTTGCAGGTGCAGGACAATCAGCATGTGCAGAAGGGCCAGTTGCTACTGGAAATCGACCCGGCGCGCTACGCACTGGCGGTCGAACACGCGAAGCGTTCAGTCGAAGTGGCGAAAGCCACTCAGGGCCAGTCGCAGGCATCAATCATTTCCAGTGAGGCTTTACTCAAACAACGCCAGAGCGAAGAACRCAGGCGACGGACCCTCAAACAGGGTTTCGCGATCTCCGGCGAAGAGTGGGAAAAGTCCAGTACCGAAGTGGCGGTGGCTCAAGCTGAACTATTGAGAAACCAGGCCAACCTTGGTTTGGCGCAAGCCAATGTGCAGCTGGCCATTGCCGCTTTGTCCCAGGCCGAGCTTGACCTGCAACGGACCCGGGTGGTGGCACCGGTCAGTGGCTATGTGACGAATCTGCTGACCCGCGAGGGCGATTTCGCCAGTGGTGGCAGTGCGCTGTTGGCGCTGGTCGACAGTGAATCATTTTATCTCAGTGGCTACTTCGAAGAAACCAAGCTGCCGAGGATCGAGGAGGGCCGCCCGGTGCGGATTCAGTTGATGAGTGGCGAGACGTTCGGTGGTGTCGTGCAGAGCATTGCCTTCGCCATCACTGATCGGGAGAACTCCCCTGGCAGTCGATTGCTGGCCAACATCAACCCCAGCTACACCTGGGTCAAACTGGCGCAGCGGGTTCCCGTGCGGATTCAGATCGATCCCCAATATGCGGGCAAGGGGCGCTTGCGCGCAGGCACCACTGCCACGGTTACCGTGCTCGAAAATATCAACAATGAGCGGGAGTCACGATGATGGCCGAGACGTTGAAACGACTGCTGGGAATCTCTGTTTCGCTTGGAGTATCGCTGGCGATGGGGAATACCTATGCGGACAACTCGCTGGGCCAACGGGATAACCTCAGTAGTGGAATCAATGATCGACAAAAGGCTGAAATGGGGGTGCCGGCCGGATTTGTCAGTGGCTCGTCGCTCAACGGATTGTTACGCAACTACTATTTCAGCCGTGATAACCACGACACTCCGGCCAGGCTCGACCAGCGGGAGTGGGTACAGGGTGCCTATCTGTCCTTTCGCTCCGGCTACACCGACACACCCATCGGCGTCGGTGTCGATGTACACGGGTTTTATGGACTGAAGCTTGACGGCGGAGGAGGCAGCGGCGGTGCCGGGCTACTCCCGCTGAATTCAAAAAAAGAGCCGGAGTCGGAATTCTCCGCGGCGGGAGCCGCATTGAAATTCAGGGGCTTTGACAGCCTGGTCCAGGCCGGCGATCAATACTTGGAGAACCCGGTGATTGCCAGTGGGGTTAGCCGGGTGTTTCCCCAGACCTTTCGCGGTGTGGCGTTAAAAAACTACAGCGTTCCAGACCTGACCCTCGATGCCGGCTGGGTCGACTCCACACGGCTGCGCAATCAAAGTGGCCAGAGTCATCTGACGACCAGCTACGGCTCCAGCAACAAAGCGGGGGTGCCCGCCGACCGTGAAAGCCCGAATATGACTTGGGCGGGCGGTGTTTACAGCGTACCGGGCGCTATCACCCTGACGGTCTATGGCGGACAATTGAGCGACATCTGGAATCAGTACTACGCAGGCGTTAGCTGGCCACTGAAGTTGACCCAAACATTGACGTTGACGCCGTATCTGCACTATTTCAAAACCCGCGATCAGGGTCATAGTCAGTTCGGACGGATCGACAATGACACCTACAGTGGTGGTCTGACGCTCTCTGGCGCTGGCCAGAGCCTGACCCTGGGTCTGCAAAAAATCGACGGTAATACACCGTTTGACTATATGGTCCAGGATGACCGGACGTTCCTTTACCTGAGCAACTCTCAGCAGTACGCCGACTTCAACGGGCCGGGAGAAAAGTCCTGGAAGCTGCAGTATCAGACCAGCCTGAAATTTGTGGATGCACCGAATGTCCAGTTCAGCGCTTCCTATACCCGCGGCGAAGCCGACCTGACTCGCGTGGATCCCGCCAGTCAAGGGTATGGCTACATCTACAACGCTTCCGGAAAAGATGCACACCATTGGGAACGGGATGTGGCCCTGCGTTACGCGGTGCCCGACGGCAAGGCCAAGGGGTTAAACCTGACCCTGCGTTGGGCGGCTCACCGCTCGGGCGACGGCTACACGGCCCCGGGCAATACCCGAGGCAATTCGAATGCCGATGAGTACCGGGTGATTGTCGATTATCCGTTCAGTATTTTTTAGCCCGCAACGTAGGAAGGTATGACATGCGCCAACAGGCAAGGTTAATCCGGGCCATCGGCATTAGCTCGGTGTTCATCTGCTCACCGAGCAAGGCCGATCGCGTCAGCTTACCGCCTTTGGCATTGGGCAACGCGAGCTTCATGGATGGTGTGGCGGGTCCGGGAATGCTCTTCGAATTGCCCGCGCAAATCTATCGCAGCAACTCGGCGCGTGATGCTCAAGGCCATTCTCTGCCGGGAACGCAAAAAGTTCGTAGCACTACCGTGCTTCCGCATTTTGCCTACTTCAGTTCCAACACTTTTCTGGGGGCCAGCTATGGGGCAGAGGTGCTGTTGCCGATAGTGCATCTGGACCTGGATATCGACCAGGGGCCCGACGGTAGTCGAACTCGGCAGGGCGACATGGTCATCAGTCCGCTGCTGTTGCAGTGGGCGCCGCGCTCGGTACTCGGCAGGCCTTACTGGCAACGGTTGAATTTTGTTTTTTCGTTGCCGACGGGGTCCTACAGCGCTGATTCGGATATCAACACTGGCAGCAATGTCTGGGTGTTCAACCCACATTACGTGTTCACCTGGGAACTGACTGATCGCCTGGAAGTGAGTGGCCGGTTCCATTATGCATGGTCCAGTCGCAACAACGATCCGGCGTCTGTATTAAAGGCAGACAATATCCAGCCGGGTGAGGCGATCCACAGCAATCTGGCGGTGTCTTATGCGGTGTCTGACACCTGGCGGATAGGGGTGGCTGGCTACCAGCTTAAGCAGATCAGTGATGACCGGATCGATGGTCATCGGCAAACAAATTCTCGGGAACAAGTCGTGGGCATTGGGCCGGGTGTGATGTATCGGCAAAGAGCACAAACGATTTTCGCCAACCTCTACTTTGAAAACGGTGCTGAAAACCGCTCGCAGGGAACACAGCTGACGCTACGTTATCTCCACGCATTTTAATGCTCCCTTATTCGGCGGTATCGATTTTCTCAACTCGAGTTTGAATACCCTCAAAAGGGAAAGAGTAAGCTATGTATAATCCGTTCTCAGTGACACTAACACTTATCGCAATGGTCACAATCTCTGCGTGCTCTACTCAGCTAACTGAAAAAGGTTTTAACGTTAATTTGGTCACGGCATCATCATCGGATCAATGCAGCCTAATCAAGATGTTCACCGTTCAGGGTTCAGACCCGGACGAAACATTACGTATGGCCTTTAATGAGGCTGCGGTTCTGGGGGCTGACAGCATGGCTGTGGCGGACGGCAAGGAAACCGCCAGTGGAGCCGAGATAAAGGGGGCTGCCCTAACTTGTCGGAAATGATAGGAAGAGGCTCGTGATCCTTCATAAATGAGAAGCATGTTTAATCGACTTCAACCTGCCTTTTATCTTACGTCGGCTTAAATGAGGCAGCCGCTTTTGGCGGCTGCCTATAAACCATTGATACAAAAAAAGAGTTAAACATCGCTCGTCGTTTGTGGCGCAGGGCGATGGCATACACACTTCCTGTGCCTGACTCGGAATCTACTTTGTGTCAAGTGCGTATATTCCATACCGGCGTCCTGTCTTCTCCTTGTAAGGAGTGAGATATGCTTTCGCTATGACCAGAGAATGATGCATCCCGACTATGCCGCTTCTACGTTGTCCTTGGTTTTCAACAAGACGTGGCGAGGCGCCGTTTCGCACAGGAACAATGCTACGAGCAAGCCCAGCACCGCGCCGCTCAATGCCAGGTAGAGCGTGTTTTCGATACCGTGATGCTGTGCAATGTAACCAGCCAGTGCTGGTGCAACACCGCCACCGAACACCTCACCAATGCCTACGACCAGGCCCGTGGCCGTGGAGACCAGGGCCGGCGGCACTGACTCGCTGGTGAGTGGGCCGACTGTCAGGCAGATCATGCTGAAGTTGAAGAAGGTGGTCGCGAACAGCAGCAGGAACAGTTTTACTGGCTCGGCTCCCGTTTGGATCATCAGCCAAAGTGCCAAGCCGGTGGCGAGGCAAGAAAGCAGTGCCACCGGTTTGCGCCCCAGTCGGTCGGAGAGGGTGGGCATTACTACCATGCCGAAGAATCCACCGAAGCCGATGGCCGACATGACGAACCCCATCTGCTGCATACCCATGTGCAGGTAGTCAGTCAGGTAGTTCGGCAGCATGACCGAGCTGACGAACAAGCACGTCAGCATGCAGAACATGCAAGCGATGTTGAGTAACACATTGCCTTGGCGCAGCACCGTCGTCCAGCGAGTGCTGGGCACTTCTACGTGTCGCACCGCCGGTGCAGTCGCGCGGGGTTCGCGCAATACACGGTACAGCGCCCAGGCGATCAGAAATCCCGGGACTGACACCAACACGAACACCCAGCGCCAGGACGGCACGACCAGCAGCAATTGGGTCGCGACAATTGGCGCCAGACCGAGCCCCAGTAGGGGAAAGAAGGCTTGCTGGATACCGATGTTCATCCCCAGTCGACGAGGATGGGACGCCTCGGCGGTGGCGGCAATAGAAGTCGGGGTGAAGGCCCCCTCGGCGACGCCCATGACCGCGCGGATCAGCAGCAGTGCACCGACACTCGTCGCCAGGCCAGACAATCCGGCCAGTAACGAAAACATGATCACAGAAGGAATGATCACCTTGCGCCGACCGATCCGGTCGGACAATCGCCCCATGAAGATCGAAGAAATTCCCCAGGCGAGGGCCAGCACGGCAGAGATGTTGCCCAGGTCCTGATAGTTGAGGTTGAGGTCACGCATCATCACTGGGAACAGCGGCAGAATGATGAAGCGATCCAGGCCGACCAGGCCGAAGCCCAGCGCGAGTAGCGCGACGGCTTTCCATTCGTAAGCCGAATCCCATTTCTTGTTATTCATGGCATTTCTCCGCCCTTGCGGGCATGGGTGGACAGGGCGCCGATGAAGTCGACGCACAATGGATAGGTCAGAAATAAACCAGGGCCTCGACCAGCCCGGTCATTTGCGTGCGGTCGCGGCCGTTGCCGTAGATGCGATCGTGCTCAAGGGGTTCGAACCAGTCGTAGCGCAACTCGGGACGCAGGCTGACGTTTTTGCTAACGTCCCAGCGAAAACCGACGGTCATGGCGTTGAAATCGCCTCGCGCAGTGCTGGTCGGGAACAGCACGAAACCGTCATGGTCACGGAAGTGTTCGCCCCGTAGCGAGAACGCCAGATCGGGGCGCGGCTGGTAGGTCAGAACGCTGTTGACGCCCCACCAGGAAGCCCCGTCGAAACCCGGTCCGGTGACGATGTCCACGGTGTCGACCTTGCCGTCGCCGGACTGCCGGCCGTAAACCAACTCGGCACCCATCGACCATTGCGAATCAAAGGCGTGCCAACCGTTCAGCGAATGCTGTTGGCGAAGTTGACCGTGGGGCGAAATCAGCCGTGCAGTGGGTGCTTGCACGTCGTCGATGTTTTGGTTTTCCTCGTCGCCCACCATGAACTCATAGTCGACCCAGGTGCGCATGTCTGCTGTACGCCAACGCAGGGCACCCATCACCGATTTGCCGTGGTTGTTGTCGCGCAAATTGTTCCAGCCTTGCACCACTCCCAGTTCGGCCCCGAGCAGACTGCTTTCGCCATTGAACAGACGCGTGCTGGCAAGAATGCCGGATACGGTGCTGGGCTCCGTGACAAAGGCGTAGGTCTTGCTGGCGAACGGGTTGCGTGCCTCACGGATGTTCGGCGGAATTTCGTAGCCGATGGCCGGACCGAAGATCCCAGCTATCACACTGACGCCGGGGCCGTAAGGCATGTACATAGAGGCGAACAGGTTGGGCGTGGCGACGAATTTCTGCTTGTGGCGTTTGGCCGAGTCGGGATCATCGTCGCCGGGCGAATTGGCATCCCAGTGCATATCCCAACCGAAGGTACGGGCGAACTGTCCATTGCGCCCGTAAAGGGTTTCCATGCTGAAACCGAAGGAAAACTGCTCCGGGCTTGGACCCGGCAGTGGTGTGACGCGGGGGATGACATTGGCAACCAATGGTTTGTCGACAAACACGTGGACTGACGCCAGTTCCAGGCCTTCATCGGAATAGCCGGTCAACGGCAGGTTGCTCAGGCCATCGTCGCGTTCATCGCGGGTAGAGCGGTTGTTACGTACATAACCGATGTCGAGCAGCCCAGAGACCTTGATTCCATAATCCTGCTCCAGGCTTGGGCCGAAAAGACTGCGTACCAGCGAGCCTTCACCCTTTTCCTGTTCTTGTGCCTGCACATGCAGGGATGCGAGGGCGAGCAAACCCGCACCGAGCATTTTTTTGCCGATGGTCAACATAACCTGCCTCTTTTTATTGTTGTTATTGCCGGTGAACCGAAACCTTCATGCGTGTTTTTTCACGGGCGAGCGATGCCCGTGGCGGGCCGTTGCCGGCCCGCGAGAAAGCTCATGCGTTCAGGTGGTGTAACGAATTAGCGGCGATCGAGAAGGCTCTTGAGCACGTCGAGCAGAACCGCCCCGTTAGCGTGCTTGCCGTTCTGTGCGCGCCAACCGACGTGGTTGTCCGGGCGTACCAACAGGCAGCCGTCCTCTTCGATCTCGCGTAGGCGAGCCCAGTCGCCGTAGCTGTCGGCATAGTCCAGGCCAATACCGATGCGCCGTACTTGCAGATCAATGCCCAATTCACGGGCTGCCGCCTCGGCGGCCTGGCACCAAACCGTACCGCCATGGCCAGTGAGCAGGGTCAGGTGACCCTTGCCGCAGATATCCAGTGTCGACACCTGACGCCCTTGCGTATCGTTAAGCCAGGCATGGGGCAGTCGCGCACCGGGCCAGGTGGTGGGGTGGTAATACAGCTCGCGATCACGGGTATAGGCCGGTTGTTCGCTGCCATCGTCGATGACCGCCGAGCTGCGATAACGCTGGCCCAGTTCCACACCATGGCAGTTGAACTGGTAGTTTTGCAGGGCGATGGCCTGATTCAGCTCAGCACGACGCTCACGACCGAGTTCGGTTTCGGCATACAACTCGCCCAGGCTGGCCCAGCCTTCTTCTTCGCTCTGTCCTGGTTTGAAGCCCAGGGCATTGGCAATCGGCAGCATGTTGCGCACGCTGGCCATCGCCCGGTCCACGACCTGGCGGCCGACGGGCTGGCGTTCCGAGTTGTAGCTGTCCAGCAAGCCTGGGCCGGCCTGGCCCTTGAGCACCATGGCGAGTTTCCACGCCAGGTTGTAGACGTCTTGCACCGAGGTATTGGTGCCCAAACCATTGGCTGGGGGATGACGGTGGACGGCGTCGCCCGCACAGAACACCCGACCCTGGGCGTAGCGGTCGGCAACCACATGGTTGATCTGCCACTTGCTGGTGGAGAGCACTTCGACCGGAATGTCGGCATCGCCGATGACCCGGCGCGCGCGTTCGATCACGGCGGCTTCGCTCAGGTCCGGCTCGCCCTGAGCAGGGTCGTACATGTAGAGCATTACCCATTCAGTCCAGGGTTTTACACAGATGAAAGTGCCGCTGCCCACCCAATAGTCGTTACCCGGCTGGACCATCCAGTAAAGAACGCCGGGGCGGCTCTCGCAGTAGCGGCGCAGGTCTGCACGCAACCAGACGTTTACGGCGCAACCCAGGCCAGTCTCGCCCTCTAGCGGGATTCCGAGCAGTTCCATCACTCGGCTACGTGCGCCGTCAGCACCGATCATGTACTGAGCGCGAACCTGGTACTCATGGCCGACGGTACGATCGAGGATGCGTGCGGTGACACCGTCGGCATCCTGGGTGAAGTCGAGCAGTTCGCTGTTGAAGCGCATCTCGCTACCGGCTCGTAGCGCTTCGTTGGCAATAATGGGTTCAAGTAGGTGTTGAGGGATGTTGCACATCGCGGAAGGGCTGGCCGTCTCATAGTCGGACTTGCGCTCGATAGCATTGCCCCAGGTCAGCAGACGGCCCAGTTCCTGCCCGGCAAAACTGGTGGCCCACACGTTATTGGCCATCAATTCGTGTGGCGAAGCGGCGGCAACAACCTGGGGCTCTACTCCCGCGTCGCGGAACACTTCGACGGTGCGCTGATTGGTGATGTGTGCCCTTGGGCTGTTAGCCGTCCAGCGGTACTTGTTGATCAACAAGCTCTTGATGCCGTAGCGCGACAGCAGTAACGAGGCCGCGAGGCCAGCCGGCCCTCCGCCAATGATCAATACAGGGACTTCCAGAATTTCGGTGGAATGTTGTTGATTCATTTCTTTGCTCCGCAATCTTGTTCTTGTGTAACGGACCGATTCATAGCGCTTCGTAGTTGACGATGAATTCGTCGGGTACATCCGGCCCCCAGAGGTACAATGAATCCTCTGGTGGATGGTTGCCGGCTTCCCACGTGACACCTGCCGGGACGAAGTCGATATCGCAGGAGTACTCGCAGTAACTGCCCCACGGGTCGCGCACGTAATAGAAGTAGTTGGAACCCAGCACATGCCTGCCCAAACCCCACCCTTGCTTCCAGCCTTGATCAGCCATGCGCATGGCGCCGAGGCCGACTTCGTTGATTGACGCAACGTCCCAACTGCAATGGTGGAAGCCCGGGGCTTGCGACTGCACGAAAGCAACGGTGTGATGGTCTGCGCCGTGCACGGTGTGCATGAAGGCGACAACGTGTTCCGAGCGATCCGACAGGCGAATGCCCAGCGCTCGTTCGTAAAACGCGATGATGCGCGCAAGGTCCGGGGTGAACAGCATGATGTGTGACAAGCGTCGCGGCCGGACCGACGATGCGTGTCGACGATAGGGTGATCCTCGTTCACCACCGCAGGCACTGTCGAAACTGACTTCGGGTTTGCAATCGGGCGTGACCTTGTCGGCAATCCGGACCTGGACCTGGGTGCCATCCGGGGCAGCGAAGTGAAAACCTTCATCAGCGAGCGGCGACACTTCGCAGCCCTCGGCCTCGACTTGCGCTCGCAATGCGGGCAGATCCTCGGCATAAGCACCAAAAGCGATATGTCGAAGCTTTTTGCCGGGGCCTTTGTGAAGGTAGGCCCACGGGTGCGGATCACCGAAGGTACGCAGCACCAACACTCCGTTCTCTTCGCGGACATCCAGGCCAAAGCAGGTGTAGAAATCCCGGGCAGTATCCAGGCAGGGCACATCCAGGGCGTAGTGGTCCAGCGAGTGGACCCCTAGCGGGCGGGGCGAACCGTCCAATGCCTTGTCGAACAAGGTCATTACGTATTCCTCCAACTGTCGCGGCCTGCATCGGGCCGCTTTCTTGTTGTCGAGCCATGCTGCATCAGCATGGCCAGTTCTGATCGCTACGCTTCGTCAACGACCGGGTTGACCAGTTTGCCGATACCTTCGATCGACACCTCAACCACGTCGCCGGGCTTGAGGTAGACCTTGGGGTTCATGCCGAAACCGACACCGGCCGGGGTACCGCTGACAATCACGTCGCCGGCTTCCAGGGTGACCGCTTCGCTAAGGGTGGCGATGACCGTCGCTACATCAAAGAGCATGTCATTGGTGTTGGCGGATTGAACGACTTTGCCGTTGACCCGGGTCTCCAGCAACAGGCCCTTGCCACCGGCGGGCAATTCATCGGCAGTGACCAGATCCGGTCCGAACGCGCCGGTATCGTCGAAATTCTTGCCGACGGTCCATTGCGGCGATTTGAACTGGTAATCGCGTACCGAACCTTCATTAAACAGCGCGTAGCCGGCAACGTGATCCAGGGCTTGGTCTTTCGAAATGTGGCGACCGCCGCTCTTCAGCACCACGGCCATTTCACCTTCGTAGTCGAGGGTGTCGGATATTTTTGGACGGATCAGCGGCTTGTTGTGGGCCGTCAGGCTGCTGTTGAAGCGCGGGAAGAGTGTCGGGTAGTCCGGCTGGGCGTAGGGCGATTCTTTGGTGTGATCGGCATAGTTGAGGCCGACGCAAATGATCTTCCCCGGTTTGCGCATCAGCGGCAGATAGTCTTGTTCGCCAATTTCAACCACGGGACCCTGTGCGTTCGCACCGTAGGTGGCCAGATTCACGCCACGTTCGAGCAGGGACTCCAGCGTCTCTTCGCCCAGCACTTTGACGCCATCGGCGGTGCGTACGCCCAGTACGGCGCGGCCCTGATGGTTGAAGTAAACGTATCGCATGGGGTGAACCTCTTGTTGTGGTTGTTTGGGTTGGAGCGACCACCAGAGCACGGCGGTTTGTAGGACAAAAAGCTAACGTCATAAAAATATAACGTCAACAAAAAATATATATTCAAGATATTTTCTATTAATCCTGCCCCCTGTGTATGATTTGGCCATGACCCGTCGCAGGATGATGTTTTCCCATGAATCAACCCGAACAATGGCCCGATAGAAGCGAGCCCCTTGAGAAGCGCACCATGGCGTCGCAGCTGGAGGTGCGTGTTCGTCAGGACATCATCAATGGCCGGCTGGTACCCGGTAGCCGGTTGCGACTCAAGGAACTCGCGGACTTCTACGAAGCCGGCGTGATTCCGTTGCGCGAGGCGCTATCGCGATTGGCGGCAACGGGGTTTGTTGACGCGGAGGATCAGAAGGGTTTCAGCGTGGGTCGCATTTCCGCGCAGGAGATCCGTGACATCACGGACACGCGTCTGCATATCGAGTGCAGGGCGCTCGCATTGTCGATCAGTCAGGGCGATGTGGAGTGGGAGAGCAGGGTGCTCGCGGCGCACCATCGCCTTGATCGTTTGCCGGTTATCGAGGGCCCAGAGCGCCTTCTCAAGCCCGAGTGGGAAATCGCCCACGACGCCTTTCACAAAGCACTATTGTCCAGCTGCGGCTCATCTTGGCTGTTGCGTTTTGCCGCAACGCTGCGCGACCAGACGGCGCGTTATCGTCTGCTCGCCATGCATTACGCCGACAGTGATTCACGCGACGTAAGGGGCGAGCACAAGCGCCTGCTTGACGCGGCTCTGAGCAAGAACATCAAGGCTGCCTGTGAGATTCTCTCTGCGCACTATGAAGAAACCACAAAGCGGGTTCTGACTCACGAATGGCTTCAGCGTAGCGCTAGTCATACAGTCAGAACTCCTAAGATCTGATCGGCAATCAGAGTATTATCGTCCTGATCGAAATACTGGTCGGACTCACGTTGCATGCCAGGATTCTTCTTCGGCGTTCCAAGACGCATTGCTTTGTAGGGGCCGGTGGCGGTTACCAAGCAAAAGAAGATCAGTGATGATTGGATTGATGGGCATCGGCAAAAATACTCATACGAGCAAGTTTTGATGTGGGTAAGGGAAGCAAACGTTGTTTGCCAGCCTTCATTTTTTAAAAGCGGCGTCGAAACCCGCTCGGAGGTAATGCAGCTTACGCTTCGTTACCTCCTCTCATTTCTGATTGAGTCTGAGATTCCCTATAAAAGTAGCGTACGGATGTCGCCCAACAGGTCGCTCAGACGCTTGGTGAAACGGGCCGCAACGGCGCCGTTGATCACGCGGTGGTCATAAGACAGCGACAGCGGCAGCATCAGTTTCGGCTGGAAGGCTTTACCGTTCCAGACTGGCTGGATGGATGCCTTGGAAACACCGAGGATCGCCACTTCCGGCGCGTTGACGATCGGCGTGAAGCCGGTGCCGCCAATGTGGCCGAGGCTGGAAATGGTGAAGCAGGCGCCTTGCATCTCGTCCGACGAGAGCTTCTTGGTCCGGGCTTTTTCAGCCAGGGAAGCGGCTTCGGCGGCCAGTTGCAGCAAGCTCTTCTGGTCGACACTCTTGATGACCGGTACCAGCAGGCCATCCGGGGTGTCGACGGCGAAGCCGATGTTCACGTATTTCTTGCGAATGATCGCCTTGCCGCTTGGTGCCAGCGAACTGTTGAAGTCCGGCAGTTCCTTGAGCAGGTGCGCGCAGGATTTGAGCAGCAGTGGCAGGATGGTCAGTTTGACGCCAGCCTTCTCTGCAACGGCTTTCTGAGCGTTACTGAATGCTTCGAGTTCGGTGATATCMGCCGARTCGAACTGAGTCACGTGCGGRATGTTCARCCAGCTGCGRTGCAGGCTCGACGCGCCGATTTGCATCAGGYGAGTCATCGGCACTTCTTCGGTTTCACCGAAGCGGCTGAAGTCCACGACCGGAATYGGCGGGATGCCCGCGCCGCCGGTTGCGCCAGCMGCAGCGGCCGGTGCTTCCTTGGCCTTCTGCATCATGGCTTTGACGTAAACCTGCACGTCTTCTTTCAGGATGCGACCGTGCGGGCCACTGGCGCCGACAGCATTCAGCTCAACGCCGAACTCGCGAGCCAGTTGACGCACAGCCGGGCCCGCGTGAACCTTGGCACCGCTTGGCGCTGGTGCAGGGGCCTGCACAGCTTCAGCGTTTGTAGCCACTGCTGGGGCAGGAGCGACATCTGCGGTAGCAACTTCAGTCTTGGCCAGCGCAGCAGCTTGCGCAGGAGCGGCAGCAGCAGGGGCCGCAGCACCCGCCACTTCCAGATCCAGAATCAGGTCGCCAGTGCCGACTTCGTCGTTGAGCTTGACGCTGATGCTCTTGACCACGCCAGCGGTAGGCGATGGGATTTCCATGCTGGCCTTGTCGGATTCCAGGGTGATCAGCGACTGATCAGCCTCGACGGTGTCGCCCACCTTGACCTGGATCTCGATGATCTGGGCCTTGCCCGACGAACCGATGTCCGGCACGTGCACTTGCTGAACCGAAGCGGCAGCAGGCGCAGCAGCAGGAGCGGCCGGCGCGGGTGCAGCGGTCGGTTTCTCTTCTGCTTTTGCAGCAGCAGGCGCAGCTGCAGCCGCAGGAGCAGCAGCGGCACCTTCGACTTCCAGCTCCAGCAGCTCGTCGCCTTCTTTCAGGCGATCGCCCAGCTTCACTTTCAGGCTCTTGACGATACCGGCCTTCGGCGCAGGCACTTCCATGCTCGCCTTGTCCGATTCCAGCGTCAGGATGCTCTGCTCGGCTTCGATACGGTCGCCGACCTTCACAAACAGTTCAATTACTTCACCTTCACCGCTGCCGATGTCAGGTACGCGAATGAGTTCGCTCACAGAATCTCTCCTCAGCAGTCCAGTGGGTTGAGTTTTTCCGGGTTGATACCGAACTTGGCAATGGCTTCAGCCACGACCTTAGGTTCGATGTCACCACGGTCAGCCAGTGCTTCCAGGGCTGCCAACACCACGAAATGA
>NZ_JBFUBK010000025.1:0-59482 GCF_056405815.1 Pseudomonas sp. P1_F1_2
GTGGACAGCTTCATCGTGGACAGCTTCATCTCGACGTCTTTAAAGCCGAAATCGGCGTAAACGTCCATGGTCAGCTTGATGAACGCTGCGGATTCAGCCTGCATCTGCTCTTCAGTGCAGAAGATGTGGGCGTCATCCTGAGTGAACGCACGCACACGCATGATGCCGTGCAGCGCACCCGATGGCTCGTTACGGTGGCAGGCACCGAATTCGGCCAGGCGCATCGGCAACTCGCGGTAGCTTTTCAGGCCTTGATTGAACACTTGCACGTGGCAAGGGCAATTCATCGGCTTGATGGCGTAGTCGCGGTTTTCCGACTGGGTGGTGAACATGTTGTCGGCGTAGTTGGCCCAATGCCCGGATTTCTCCCACAGGCTGCGGTCAACGACCTGAGGAGTCTTGATCTCCAGGTAGCCGTTGTCGCGCTGAACCTTGCGCATGTACTGCTCGAGGACCTGGTACAGAGTCCAGCCGTTCGGGTGCCAGAACACCATGCCCGGCGACTCTTCCTGGGTGTGGAACAGGCCCAGGCGCTTGCCGATCTTGCGGTGATCACGCTTTTCAGCTTCTTCGATGCGCTGGATGTAAGCCGCCAGTTGCTTCTTGTCTGCCCACGCGGTGCCGTAAACGCGCTGCAATTGCTCGTTCTTGGCATCGCCACGCCAGTAGGCGCCGGACAGCTTGGTCAGCTTGAAGGACTTCAGGAAGCGCGTGTTCGGCACGTGCGGACCGCGGCACATGTCGACGTATTCTTCGTGATAGTACAGACCCATGGCCTGTTCGTTCGGCATGTCCTCGACCAGGCGCAGTTTGTAGTCTTCACCACGGGCCTTGAACACTTCGATCACTTCGGCGCGCGGAGTGACTTTCTTGATCACGTCGTAATCTTTTTCGATCAGCTGTTGCATGCGCTGTTCGATGGCGGCCAGGTCGTCCGGAGTAAAAGGACGCTCGAAGGCGATGTCGTAATAGAAGCCTTCGTCAATGACCGGCCCGATCACCATTTTGGCGGTCGGGTACAACTGCTTGACCGCGTGGCCAACCAGGTGGGCGCAAGAGTGGCGAATGATCTCCAGCCCCTCTTCATCCTTTGGCGTAATGATTTGCAGCGTGGAATCGCTGTCGATGATGTCGCTGGCGTCGACCAGCTTGCCATTGACCTTGCCGGCCACGGTGGCCTTGGCCAGACCTGCACCAATGGATGCGGCGACCTCGGCTACGGATACCGGGTGATCGAATGAACGTTGACTGCCGTCGGGAAGAGTAATAGTTGGCATGGCGCCTCCTCTCCTAGTGGTGACCCCTACCAAAGGTCACGTGGGTTGGGATGAGCCAGTACAAGATCCGATCCAGGCCATTCAATGACGAACGCCTGCCTTACAGCGGCAGGAGCCTTGCGGCCAACCGGAAAACCGAACCAGAGTGACTGGGATTCAAATCAGGGTTATTCGCGCAATTGCCGCCACCGGGACTGAAGGTCATCCGGAGCTTGCAAACGCCCGAGCGTGGCATGCTAGCACAGATGAACGGTCGTCGATGCGTACGCGTTCGGACAATGAAGATTTCCACACTTTCCAGGGCGCAAAGTGAACTTGAGATGTACGGGCCACCTCAAATAGGCTGAGAATCGCTACAGACTATCCACCCCAAGGAGTTCCTGACATGCGCGTTATCCGTCTTTTAGCCTTCGCCGCCCCGCTGGCCTTGCTACTGCCACTGAGTGCACACGCCGCCTGGCCAACCGGCGTGAAAGACCAGTACATGGGAGATTGCACTAAAGCGGCCAGCCAAAGCGTAAACCCGGCCGAAGCAAAGAAGCACTGTGCATGCGGTGCCGACGTTCTGGAGAAGAAATTCACCACGCAAGAAATCGCGCAGCTGATGGACAAAAAAACACCGCCTAGCCAGGAACTGGGCCAGCGCGCCCTGAAAGAAATCTCGGTGTGCAGAGTCCAGAAATAAGGTTTTGCAAAGCTCTTTTTGAGCAACCCAAGGGCCTGAAATGGCCCAAAAACGCTTGATTTACATTATTTACGCAGCTTTTATGGCTTTTTTTACATCCGTTTTTTTAAGCGAAAAGCCGCTTAAACCGGGGCTTCCAGCCATTCGACGCTACGAAAAACATGCATCATGAAGGCAAACAGCACGTCCGGGGGGCTCCCAAAGCGAACATTTCGACTATGATACTCGGGTGTGCCCAGTTGGCCTGAGCAGCACAGCACTACTGAAAATATATGTTTCTTGGAGATACACCATGTCTAATCGCCAAACCGGCACCGTTAAATGGTTCAACGATGAAAAAGGCTTCGGCTTCATCACTCCTCAAGGTGGCGGTGACGACCTGTTCGTACACTTCAAAGCTATCGAAAGCGACGGTTTCAAAAGCCTGAAAGAAGGCCAAACCGTTTCCTTCGTGGCTGAGAAAGGCCAAAAGGGTATGCAAGCTGCACAAGTCCGCGCTGAGTAATTTTCAGCCGCACTAAAAAAACCCCGTCCATGTGGCGGGGTTTTTTATGGGCGAAACAAAAGCCTGGTGCGATCAGCCGCAGTTGACGCGAGTGACTACCCGATTGGCATCGGTGTTCAGGTTCAAACGATCGGAGCGGTACTCCAGGGTCACCATGTCGTTAGGCGACAGGAATCGTGCGTTCTGTGCGCCTGCGCGAGTGCGCGCCTGCTCCAGCAGTTGCGGTGAGGCTGGTTTGCCAAGGGTGAATTCGGCAGCCTTTGCTTCACAGCGGCTATGACCCGTGTCAGTCGTCGTTACAGGGTCCGTTGCCGACTCAGGCGACGTGCTGCTGCAACCTGCCAGCAGAGTAGCGGCCAACAAGGCACCCAATGACGCGAGCTTCCAAGGCATGAAGCCTCCTTTTTCAATAGTTAAGCTGAGATCGTGCGACCGCCGTTCTGGCGATTGGTTTCAAGGTGAATGCCATCACCCCGCCCCCATTTCGGACGAGCGCTGAGTTTGCCTGAGCATTGCCCTGCCCTTTAGCACTCAATCGTGACTGAATATTAATAGCGCTTAATAAACGTCGATGTAGTCATACGGTGGGTTCGGCCAGTTGTCTTTCAGCGCATTGAAGATCTGCATGACCCAGACCTCGTCACTGGCTGCGACCAAGCCTACATATCCCGAGCCTTTAGCCCACGTCTCCAGCCGAAATCTCAGCCCGTCGATATCAGTGCCGCCTACGACGCCTGAAGAAATGTAGGCGATACCGCCCTTGGTAACCCGCAACTGAGTGTGTTCGTCGTCACTGGCGGATGCCAATAACTGGCGCACCGCCTCAAGGGTCAAACCGTCAGGAGTGTTCAAATCGATCTGCACAGCGCGGTCCTTGAAAATTCGCCAAAAACCAAGTGTCGCATAGCCCTCCCCTCATGCCTAAGTCGGAGTGCCAAACACCGCGCAAAAATGGTTAACTCGACATTCAGACTTTCCCGACTTAACGAGTGCCATCATGACCACCGTAAGCATCGACGCCGACATCAAAGCCAAGTGGCAAGACGGGCACAGCTCTTACAGCCCAAGCAGTACGGAAGAACTCGCCATTATCGGCATCGACCTGCTCGTCAGGGACTTGGGGACTGAGGCCGCACAGTCTTTCATCGAACAGATTTTCGAAAAACACCTGGCGGACCAAAAGGCCGCGGCAGAGGCAGGACGGGCGTAAAACCCACAGGCTGGCACCTGCGGGCGGGGGGTTTTACTTCAGACGAGCCAGGCGCTGAGTCAGCAAGTCGAAGAAACCCTGAGCGTCGCCACTTTCGACCCAAAAAGCATTCTTCGGCGCTTTCAGTCCGTCATACCAGTCGACAATGGTTTGGCCAAAGGTCGGGCCGTCGCGACTATCAACAACCACGTTGACTGAGCGACCGCTAAACAGTTCGGGCTTGAGCAGGTAGGCGATGACGGTCGCGTCGTGCACTGGGCCACCCGCAATGCCGTAGTGCTCCATATCGCCTTTGATGTATTCGTTGAGAATATCGCCCACCAGCTTGCTGGCATTGTTGTTCAGCGCGGCAATTTGCTTCAGGCGCGATTCGCTGGTGAGGATTTTATGGGTCACGTCCAGCGGTAGATAGGTCAGCTTCACGCCACTTTTCAATACGACTTCGGCGGCCTGTGGGTCGGCGAACAAGTTGAACTCGGCCACCGGAGTAATGTTGCCACCGTTGAAATGCGCACCACCCATGACCACCACCTCCTTGATGCCCTGAACGATTCCAGGTTCCTGGATCAGCGCCAGGGCCAGATTGGTCTGTGGACCGAGCATCGCGATGGTGATGCTGTGGGGCTTGGCAGCCCTCAAGGTATCAATCAGGTAATTGACTGCATTGCCATCAGCCAGGCCTTTCTTCGGCTCATGAACGGTGATACCCGACAGCCCTTCCTTGCCATGAATGTCCTCGGCATAGATCGGGGCACGTATCAGGGGCCTCGGCGCTCCTGCATACACCGGCACATCTTCGCGCCCCGCCCATTCACGAGCCAGTCGCGCGTTACGCGATGTCTTGTCCAGTCGCACATTGCCGGCCACGGTGGTCAGCGCACGAATGTTCAGTTCTTCGGGTGATGCCAGGGCGAACAGCAAAGCGACCACATCGTCGGCGCCCGGATCGGTGTCGATGATCAAGTCGATCTTGTCCGCCGCCTGGGCGCTCGTTGCAGTAATCAGGGACAAAAGCAGCAGACTCCGGAGCAGATGGTGCAGTTTCTCAGCATAGCGGTTCATGTCGCACTCCTTGTGCTTGGGGGAAACGAATGTAGGCAGCGTTAGAATGTCACTCCCGACACCAACACGATGTTGCAGTACGGCGCACATTCTCCTGTACGAACAATCGCCCGTGCCTGTCGGCTGAGGACCTTGAACTGGTCATGACTGAGCAACTCGCGCGAACCCAGCTGACCTTCGGCATTCAGTTCGTCCAGCACACTCAATGCTGGCGGCTGCTTGCTCAGGATCTCTTGGGCCAGAACATGGCTTTCGACCTGCATTTCGCTCAGCACAACCTTCAAGGTACTGATGAAATCCGGAATCCCTTGAGTCAGCGCCAGATCAATCAGTTCGACGCCTGATGGCACCGGCAGACCGGCATCGCCGATGACGACCATGTCGCCGTGCCCCAGGGAGGCGATCAACCGAGACAGCGCGATATTGAGCAGCGGTGTTTTTTTCATGGTGCTTTGAACGCCTGTACGTCAGACAACGTGGGAATCGAAGGTTGTGCGCCAGCCCGGGTGACCGACAACGCCGCTGCGACCTGACCGAACCGGATCGCTTCGGCTTCGCTGCTTCCAGCGGCCAATGCGGCGGCAAAACCACCGACAAAGGTGTCCCCGGCGGCCGTGGTATCGACTGCCTTCACCTTCGGTGCGGGAAAATGCTCCAGGCGCGAGCCATCGGCGAACAACGAGCCCTGGGCGCCCAAAGTGATAATCACCTTACCGGCCCCCATGGCAACCAATCGGGTCGCAGCGGCTTCAGCCGACGCCAGGGAATCCACCGGCATACCACTCAGGACGCAAGCTTCGCTTTCGTTGGGGATCAGGTAATCGATGGCGGCAAACCAGTCAGCCGGCAATGGGCGGCTGGCGGGCGCAGGGTTGAGAATGACGGTCTTGCCCAGCTCACGCCCCCGCTTGAGGGCATGGCCCACCGTTGCATCCGGTACTTCCAGCTGACAAATAATCACATCCGCCGCCTGCAACACGGCGTCAAAACGGTCGATGACTTGCGGCGTCAGCGATCCGTTGGCACCCGCGACAATGACAATAGCGTTTTGACTGTTGTCATCGACTACGATCAACGCCACGCCGCTGGAGTCATCGACGGTACTGACTGCATCACAATCGATACGCTCGGCCAGCAGCGCCTCGCGCAGTTCTGCGCCATACGCATCGTTGCCCACGCAACCGACCATCGACACCTCGGCACCCAATCGGGCCGCAGCGACGGCCTGATTGGCCCCCTTGCCACCGGAAACCGTGGCAAACGACTCGCCGATCAGCGTTTCACCGCCACGCGGCAACCTTGGCGCCCGGGTTACCAGGTCCATGTTCAGGCTGCCTATCACCACTACTTTTGCTGGCATACATTGCTACTCATCAATTCTGTATCGGCGGTGCTTTTGGTTTAGCGGCTTTTCTATTTCAACGGTACTGGACGAACACACCGGCAAGCGGCGCAGTCGACTCTCTCAAGACAATACTCGGCGTCACAATTCGTTGATCAGTGGCCATATCCGGGGTGGCGATCCTGCGCAAAAGCACTTCCGCCGCCATCTCACCGAGCTGCAGGATCGACTGCCCCACCGTGGTCAACGCCGGGTAAACGTAACGGCTCATCTGGATATCGTCGAAGCCGATTACCGACAATTCAGTGGGTACGCGAATGTTGCGCTCGGCAGCCGCTCGCAACACACCGATGCCGATCATGTCGTTGCCGGCGAAGATCGCACTGGGAGCATTGCGTTCCAGCAAAATCGCGGCCGCGCTGTATCCCCCGGTGCTGGTGAAATCGCTTTCCAGCATGCGCTCGGGATTCACTTCGACGCCCGCCTCGTGCAAGGCACGGCAATAACCGGCCAGACGCATTTGCGCCACACTGGTGCCCAAAGGGCCGCCGATGGTGGCGATGTCCCGATGCCCCAGCTCCAGCAAATGTCGCGTGGCCAGATAGGCGCCGTATTCGTGGTCGATGCGTACCAGATCGACATTCACCCCCTCCAGCCCGCGGTCGACGATGACCATCGGCGTACGCACGCCGGCCAGGCCTTGCGCCAACCCCGCATCGCCACCCGCCGACGCCACGATCAAACCGTCAATACGCTTTTCCAGCAACACACGCAGGTAGCTGCGTTGCTTGTCCGGGTTGTCATCGGAGTTGCACAAGATGACGCAATACCCTTTGCGCTCGCAGTAGTCTTCGATGCCTCGCGCCAACTCGGCGAAGTACGGGTTGAGGCTGTTAGGAACCAACAAACCGATGGTGGCGGTGGTCTTGGCTTTCAGCGAGCGGGCGACGGCACTCGGCACGTAATCCAGGGTTTTGATTGCCGCCTCGACCTTGACCCGCACTTTTTCGCTGACCGGTCGGGTCTTGTTCACCACATGGGACACCGTGGTGTAGGAAATGCCCGCCAGTGCGGCTACATCCTTGATCGTTGCCATGATTCAGGTCCGCCGGTTTGCGCGTTGACTGCGATAAGTATCCAGCACCACCGCCACAACAATGACTGCGCCGGTGATGATGCGCTTGGTAGGCTCGGTCGCACCGATCTGCGCCAGACCGGCCGCCAATACGGAAATGATCAGGACCCCGAAGAACGTGCTGATCACAGAGCCACGTCCTCCCATCAAACTGGTGCCGCCGATAACAACGGCAGCGATCACCTGTAACTCCAACCCGGAGCCGGCATTCGGATCTGCCGCTTCCAGCCGGGAAATCTGAAACAGCGCAGCAATACCGGCCAATAGCCCCATCAGGCTGAACACCAGCACCTTGTAAGGTTTTGGATTGATCCCGGCCAGACGCACCGCTTCTTCATTGGTGCCAATGCCGATCAGGTAGCGACCGAACACCGTACGGGTCAACACGGCTTGGGCAACGAAGATAATCAGCAAGGCGATGATGAACGACGGCGAGATGCCGAAGGCAATCGGGTTGGACAGCCAGGCGAAGGCATCTCCGATGTAGGCCGTGCGTGAACCGGTCATCTGATAGGCCACGCCCCGGGCCATTTCCAGCACACCCAAAGACACAATGAACGAAGGTATCCGCCAGGCCACGGTGATCGAACCGGTGATGGTCCCGGCCAATGCTGCCGCCGCCATTCCAAGCAGTGCCGCCGGCAGAACGCTCCAGCCCCAGCCGAGAATCGCCACACTGACGGTTGAAGCCGCCAGCGCCAACACCGAGCCGACCGACAGGTCGATGCCACCGATAATCAACACGAAAGTCATGCCGACCGCCAGCACCATCAAATCGGGAATCTGGTTGGCCAGCGTGCTGAAAGTGTCATAAGACAGAAAGTGGCTGCTCAATACCGAGAACAGCGCAATCATCGCCAGCAAGGCACCGGCCAGGCCCAGATAGGTGCCCAGACCGTAGAAATTGCCACTACGTTTGCTGGCAGAAGATGCAGTTTTCATGGAAGGTCCCTAGGCGCCGCTTCATTGAGCAGCGCATCACGTTTTTGGTAGCCGGCAAAAGCGGCGGCAAGCAAGTCATCCTGGGTCCAGCGGTCACGCTCGAACGTGTCGATCAGGCGCCCCGCCGACAGCACGCCGATCCGGTCGCAAATCAGCATCAGCTCGCGCAGGTCGCTGGACACCACCACCAGCGCCTTGCCCTGTCGAGTCAACTCGCCAAGCAAACTGTATATGTCGAACTTGGCGCCGACATCGATGCCACGGGTTGGCTCATCGAACAACATCACCGAGCAGTCACGCTCCAGCCAACGGCCGATCACGACCTTTTGCTGGTTGCCACCGGACAGCTCGGAGACAAGTTGCGTCGGGCTCGAGCTGCGAATACGCATGGCGTCGATCTGACGCTGGGCCAAAGACATCTCGTCTGCGTTGTTGACGAAACCAGCACTGGAAATCACCGGCATGTTGCCCATGGCAATGTTGGCGCTGATCGACTGGGTCAGCAGCAAGCCTTCGCCCTTGCGGTCTTCGGTGATCAGAGCGATGCCGTGACTCACCGCATCGGCCGGCGAACGGATACTCACCACTTGGGCCGGTGACCCCAACGCGATCGTGCCACTGTCGGCGGTATCGGCACCGAAGATCAGACGCAGCAACTCGGTGCGCCCTGCCCCGATCAATCCGGAGATACCGTAGATTTCGCCAGTGCGAACTTCGAAGGACACATCGCGAACCTTATCGGAGCGGGTCAGGCCCTTGACCGTCAACGCGGGAGCGCCGATCTTGCGTGGCCCCATGTCCATGTGTTCGCCGAGCTCGCGACCGACCATCAGGGTGACCAATTGCTCGCTGTTGTAATTGGCCATCGGCTCGACGCAGACCAGGTTGCCGTCGCGCAAAACCGCAATGCGCTGGGCGACCCGCGCCAACTCTTCGAGGCGGTGAGAGATATAGATGATCGACACGCCTCGCGATTGAAGGCGGGTGATTTGCTCGAACAGCATCTCGACTTCGCGCGCCGTCAGCATGGCCGTCGGCTCGTCGAGGATTAGTACATGGCAGTCGCCAATCAGGTTGCGGGCAATCTCGACCATTTGCTGGTGACCGATACCGAGGTCGCCGACCAGAGTGTCCGGATCGATCGCATCGAGGCCGACCTGAGCCATGGCCTCGATCGCCGCCTTGCGCAGTTGCTTGCGACTGATCCAGCCACCGGTACTGGGCAAATTATCGAGAAACAGGTTTTCCGCCACCGACAGTGTCGGCAACAGATTGAGTTCTTGCATGACCATGCGGATGCCCAGGTCTTCGGCCTGGGTCCGACTGCCGGGGCGGTAATCCTGCCCCTGAAACTGCATCTGGCCAGTAGTCGGCGTCACCAGCCCGCCAATGATCTTCGACAGCGTGCTTTTACCCGCGCCATTCTCGCCGGTCAGCGCCAGCACTTCGCCGCGTATCAGCGTCAGGTCAATGCCGGTCAGGACAGGTTGAGCGTAGGTCTTGCCGATACCGCTGACCGAGAGGACAGCGTTCGGGGCGCAAACGGACATAAAACTCTCCATGTGCCCGCCCCGACGGGCGAGCACCGTTGTGTCGCCAGAAGGCCTACTTGGTAACCAGTTCTACCGGGGTTTCAATCACGCCGTTGGTGCCGCTGTCGACCTTCTCGCCCTTGATGATCTTCAGCGCAGTCTCGATACCGAACACCGCTTGCCTGGCTGCAAACTGGTCGGCGGTCGCCAGAACGCGACCGTCCTTGAGCATCGGCTTGATGGCGTTGATGTTGTCGTAACCGACCACTTGCACCTTGCCGGCCTTGCCCGCTGCACGCACGGCGGAAACGGCACCGACGGCCATGCTGTCGTTACCGGCCAGCAGGGCTTTGACATCCGGGTACTCGCTGAGGATCGAGGCGGCAACCTTGTTGCCCTTGTCGATCTCCCAGTCGCCAGACTGCAATGAAACGACTTTGATCTGCGCCGCTTCCATCGCATCTTTGAAACCAGCGGTACGGGCCTGGGCGTTGGTGGTGGTGGACACGCCTTCGATGATGCCGACTTCGTCACCGGCCTTCAGTTGCTTGGCCAGGTACTCGCCGACCAGACGCGCGCCTTTGCGGTTATCCGGGCCCACGAACGGCACCGTCATGTTCTTGCTTTTGACGACGGCAGGATCCAGCTGGTTGTCGATGTTGATCACGGTGATTCCGGCGTCGATGGCTTTCTTGATCACCGGAACCATGGCTTTGGAATCCGCCGGAGCGATGACCAGTGCATTGACTTTGGCCAGGATCATTTGCTCGACGATGCGTGTCTGGCCAGCGGTATCCGTTTCGTCTTTGATGCCGTTGGAGATCAACTCGAATTCGCCGGAATGGTCTTTCTGGTAGGCCTTGGCGCCATCTTCCATGGTCAGGAAGAATTCGTTGGCCAGGGACTTCATGACCAGCGCGACTTTGGGTTTTTCAGGAGACTCGGCGAATGCCGATGAGACAGGCAGTGCAGCGGATGCGACAGCCAGCATAGCGACAGCAAGAAGACGTCCAGCGAATGGCAGCTTCATGGGTTCACTCCGATCTTATGATTATTGTGAGCAGTGCTTGCGCTGGAGTAACGCCTGGACCCCAATCGTCAGGAGTCAGACTGCGAACAGGGTCGCGCAAACGTTTGCGTAGACCGAACTATGCGAATCCTGCCAGGATTTGTCAACGAGCTGTTTGGCGTCTTCGCAAACAAAACCTCCCCCTCCACGTTACGCAGTGGTGCTGATCAGGCCACCCGTACTGGAGTCCTTGGCCAGCTCTTTCACCAGATTACCCGTCACTTGTGACAGCGCTCCGGTGGTGTCGGCGATCTGTCCCTGGATCGACATGACCGCTGTAGCCTTGGCTTCCGGCGTCGGATAAGTCGCTGCCTGAGCGGCGGCCAATTGCTGCTGTTGTTCGCGCAGTTGCTGTTGCAGTTCCTGCATACGCTTGAGCAGCGTTTGCACCGCAATACTTTGGGTGCTGCCGCCTTCGGACTTGGCTTCGGCGCCCTGCGTTCCGCCACCGGTTCGAACCTGGTTGTCGCGGCCCTCTTCCTTATCCAGAACCGCTGTCGAGGCATCTGCCGTCGCTTCGCTCAAGGCATTGATCGTTGACGGGGATTTGCCACCGATGGTGATCGCGCCTGCATTTGGAAAACCGATAGAGAAGGACACGTTAACTCCTGTAAGAAAAATAACCTTTCAGGGGCATCGACCTGCGCGAGGTTTTCTTTAGCACTGATTGCAGATCTGGCAAGGCGAATTTGCCAGCAAAAGTCGTAGGCATTTTCGGAGAGCCGAACGCAAACGCACACCACATTCGGAAACCCGGACAACATGACGTTTAACATGCATCAGACTAAAAACAATTACCTATATAAATCATAAGGTTAGATATTTTTTTCTATCGACGTTTGACTGGTACAGATCCTGCTCTTCACCCATACCCCCGGCGTTCAGATCTGCCAGGGGCGCATCTAGATGAACTTGCATCAGCACCGTCTCACTACTAGAGAGAAAATAATGAAATCTGCTTTCAATACTTTTATTCCGGGCGCTTTGGCCCTCTTGCTCCTCCTGCCTGCTGCCCTTCAAGCAAAAGAAGTCGAAACCAAACAGAAGCTGGCGAACGTGGTCATCCTGGCCACTGGCGGCACCATTGCCGGCGCAGGCGCGAGCGCCGCGAACAGCGCAACTTACCAGGCGGCAAAAGTTGGCATCGAACAGTTGATTGCCGGTGTTCCGGAATTGAGCCAATTGGCTAATGTTCGTGGCGAGCAGGTCATGCAGATCGCCTCGGAAAGCATCACCAATGACAACCTGCTTCAGTTGGGCCGTCGCGTGGCCGAACTGGCCGACAGCAAAGACGTCGATGGCATCGTGATCACCCACGGCACCGATACCCTGGAAGAAACCGCTTACTTCCTGAACCTGGTGGAAAAAACCGACAAGCCGATCATCGTCGTCGGCTCCATGCGTCCAGGCACTGCGATGTCGGCCGACGGCATGTTGAACCTGTATAACGCCGTCGCCGTCGCCAGCAGCAAAGAAGCGCGCGGCAAAGGCGTCCTGGTGACCATGAACGACGAGATCCAGTCGGGTCGCGACGTCAGCAAGATGATCAACATCAAGACGGAAGCGTTTAAAAGTGCCTGGGGTCCGTTGGGCATGGTGGTTGAAGGCAAGTCCTACTGGTTCCGCCTGCCGGCCAAGCGTCACACCATGGACTCGGAATTCGACATCAAAACCATCAAGAGCCTGCCCGACGTAGAAATCGCCTACTCCTACGGCAATGTCAGCGACACGGCCTACAAGGCACTGGCGCAGTCCGGCGCCAAAGCGATCATCCATGCCGGTACTGGCAATGGTTCGGTTTCCTCTCGCGTGGTTCCAGCCCTGCAAGCCCTGCGCAAGGACGGCGTTCAAATCATTCGTTCGTCTCACGTGAACGCTGGCGGTTTCGTCCTGCGTAACGCCGAACAGCCTGACGACAAATACGACTGGGTTGTCGCGCACGATTTGAACCCGCAAAAAGCCCGCATCCTGGCCATGGTTGCACTGACCAAGACCAACGACAGCAAAGAGCTGCAACGGATGTTCTGGGAATATTGATTCGCCCTCGCCCGACCGGTTCTGGTCGGGCACTTTATTAACCACTCGTCAGCGTTGACGAGTGGTTAACGCCCTCCGCAAAACGCCGACAAAAAAATTTCGCTCTTCCTACACCAAACGGAAAAAACCACTGTCAGAGGATTTTCTTGAATTTTAAGCAGTTGCGAAAATGCTTACAGTTAAATACTGTATGCACGTACAGCTTAATAAGGATAATCCCGTGGCTACCACCTCCACCTCTCCTGGCACCTATGAACGCATGGGCATGCGCGTTCAGAAAATCATCAATTCCCCCACCGCTCAAAAAGCCAAAGCCGCACTGATCTTCCGCCTGCCGGATGAACCCGTGGATGAGTGGGAGCAATTGCTCGAAGAAATCGACGAGAACGACAACGTCACCCTCGCCTATCGCGACGATGGCGGCGTGCAGATTTTCTGGGTTGTGCCGAAGGAAGATTGAGTCAATGAGCGTCCGCTGGTTTGCTTTGCTGTTTTTGTTCATCACCTTCGGCGCCCAGGCCGCCGCCCCACGCACTTTCAATGAAGCCAAAAAAGTCGCCTGGAAGCTGTACGCACCGCAATCCACCGAGTTTTATTGCGGTTGCAAATACACCGGCAACAAGGTGAACCTGGCGGCCTGTGGTTATGTGCCACGCAAAAATGCCAAACGCGCGGCTCGCATCGAGTGGGAGCACATTGTCCCTGCGTGGCAGATCGGCCATCAGCGCCAGTGCTGGCAGGAAGGCGGACGCAAGAACTGCACCCGTTACGATCCGGCTTACCAGAAGGCCGAAGCCGATTTGCACAACCTGGTGCCGAGCATTGGCGAAGTGAATGGCGATCGCAATAACTTCAGTTTTGGTTGGTTGCCGGTGCAGACCGGTCAATATGGCTCGTGCTTGACCCAAGTCGACTTCAAGGCAAAGAAGGTCATGCCCCGCCCATCCATTCGCGGCATGATCGCCCGGACTTATTTTTACATGAGCAAGCAATACGGCTTGAGCCTGTCGAAACAGGATCGTCAACTGTACGAAGCCTGGAACAAGACCTATCCGGTGGAAGCCTGGGAACGTCAGCGCAACCAAAGCGTGGCGTGCGTCATGGGTCGCGGCAATGAGTTTGTCGGGCCGGTGGACATGAAAGCCTGCGGTTGATAGCCGCTGAAAAACAAAAGGCCTCGGTGTAATACCCGAGGCCTTTTTTATTTCTATCTGCCACTGTCACTGAGCCAAAGGATGCTCAAGCACCAGCAATTCGATGTTCTGCTTCTTGGCCCGAACCAGCGCCGCCGCCACCTCTGACTGCTTGGCCTCGGCCTCGGCTTTCGAGCTGAATGGCCCCATCAGAATGCGCGTCTTGCCATTTTCCATGATGACGTTGGAAACGAAGCTATGCTCGATCAACCAGCCGCTCAGATCGCTGACAGCCTGGGTTGTTTCGCCTCGCACCTCGAGATCCCATTGCGGCCCGGTAGCCGTTACTGGAGCGGAAACGACTGCCGACTTAGGCTTTTGAGCGTCAACCCCCTTACCCTCACCGCACCCAGCCAACGCCAGTACAGCGAATACCAAGACCATTTTGCGCACAACGGTTCCCTCTGAATGCCGAAAGCGGCGATTTTAACACCCATGAATACTTCTCGAGTGCCGCAAAATGGACTCAAAACAACGAGAATGATGATGGCAGCCTCTGTATAGTTACGCCTTGGGAATTAATGCAGCATCTGCGCGTCAGAAAGAGGCACCCAAACCGTGAGACTTCGCACTAATCTATACATAACACCGACCTCTGCACTGTTCGAATCAGGTGCCCTACCAAGCAATCAAGGAGAAGACCATGCTGATACTCACCCGCAAAGTCGGTGAAAGCATAAACATCGGTGACGACATTACGATCACCATCCTGGGCGTGAGCGGCCAGCAAGTCAGGATTGGCATCAACGCTCCGAAAGACGTTGCAGTGCATCGTGAAGAAATCTATCAGCGCATTCAGGCTGGCCTCACCGCGCCAGACAAGCCACAAACTCCCTGAATCCTGTTGCAGTCAGTAGCCAGCCCGTTCGCCCTGAACATCGGCTGGCTAAAGATTCGGGCGCTGTAGTGCCCGCCGTTTAATTGCTCACCCTCTCCCCTCCCGGCAAGACGTCGATACTACCGGCATGTCACATGCCATGGCTGTCAGACATTTCTGAATAAACCCGAGGAAGGACCTGATCGCACCCGCTTAACCAAACGTCACCCCGCGCGCCATACCCGTCGCAGCAATGACCATCAGCAACACCAGCAGCGCTTCGATGTGACTGAAACGGGCAAACAGTTTTGCGCGCCCGGCATCGATCGCCGCACCACGGCTAAGCGCAATTCGCCATTTGATCAGCGTCACCATGGGTGCGACTTCTAGCAGCAGGATAAGCACGAAGAGCGTCATCTTGAGATGAAACAGTGGCTGGTGCAGGTAATAATCGGTGCCTTTCTCGTATCCGCCAAAGGCCCGCATTCCACCGCTGACCAAGAGGATGACTGCGCTGATCCCCCATAGGTTATCGGCCATCAGTACGCGACGCACCTCCCCCGTCCCGGCCGCCAAGCGACTGAACGCCGTCCCTCGGGTCAAAACCGCCCAGAAGCCCAGCGCAAAAGCCAGCAGGTGAATTGCTGCAAGTGACCAATGAACCAGCATTGATATACCCCCGTCAGACCGAGTTTGAGTTTGGCCAGTCAGTAGTAGCCCAAAAAACCGGGACTTGCCCGATTTGAGCGCAGGGCGCTTTATCAGGGATTGAGTCAATGGATCGTCAAATAGCGTTGCTGCCGGGGATAGGCGCAACAGCAGTTCGAAGGTGCGAGACAAATCTCAGGCAAAAAAAATCCCAAGCAGCTGATGGAAGCTTGGGACTTAAAAATGCATAAACCGTGGTGGTGAACGCGGGGCGAATAATATCCCAACGGCTTACTTGTAACAATATATTTTAGGTCACTAGTTGGTTAAAAAATATCGTAACCCATTAAATATCCGCAATTTTTTTATGGACCCTTGGAAGGTTCCAGCTGAAACAAACCATCACCCGCCATACCCGCAGGCCTGAATATGACGCCAGAAACATAACGTCACAGACCGTCTAGACTCCACCCATCAAGAGCTGAAGGTTTCTGCTCGCTTTTGACAGCAAGCCCTTCCTCCCAATTCACCTGAGTACACAAGCCATGTGTGAATCATGTGATTCAAATTCGCTTCAAAAAACGAGCTGCCGCCGTAAGTTCCTTCAGCTTGCCGGACTTAGCGCAGGAGCACTGTTGTTGGCTGGCGCCTTGCCTGGCCAACTCCTCCACGCTGCGGAGAAAACGGCGCCACCCCCAAAACCGCAAAACGCAATCAACCCCGACATGGCCCTTCAAAGGCTTATGGAGGGAAACGAACGGTATGTTTCGGGCACTTCCAAGACGCATGACTTCAAAGCCGAACGAGAAGCCTTGGTCTCAGGCCAGAACCCGTTCGTGTCGGTGCTCAGTTGCTCTGACTCTCGCATCGCCCCCGAGTACGCTTTCGACACTGCACGCGGAGATCTTTTCTCCATACGTGTCGCCGGTAACTTCGTTACTGATGAAGGCCTGGCAAGCCTTGAGTACGCAATCGCGGTGCTCGGCTCACCGCTGATTCTCGTGCTCGGGCATGAAGACTGCGGCGCTATCAATGCAGGTATAAAAGCAGTAAAAGATCAAACCGTTTTCCCCGGCCACATCCCAAAACTGACTGATGCACTCAAGGCTTCTATCGAGAAAGTGCTAAAAGAATCAGGGAGTCTTCCTGCCAACGCTGTAGCCCAAAATGTCAAAGACTCGGTCAACAAACTCAAAAACGCCTCACCCATTCTGACTGATGCCCTCAGCAAAGGTACGTTGAAAATAGTGGGCGGCATCTATCGCCTGGCGAGCGGAAAGGTAGACCTGGTCGCCTGACTCAGAATACCCATCGCCTGTCGTTGAGATAGCCAGAAACAAGGAGCCCAGCGCAAAGGCTGGGCTCAAGTTATTTTCTGTTGTCCATCATCTTGTCGGCGAGAGCCTTAGCCCTTTCAATCAACAGGTTCTGCCTGTCCTCATGAGTAGCCCCTCCTACGACCGGGGCCGTCAGGTTGCTTTCGGCAATCAACGCAGCGCAGAAGTACTGATCCCAAACAGCCCTGCCTTCAAATGCCTGCCTTTTCATTTCGTCGGCGATCATATGCGGCTCCTTTTGGTGAGGTAGCACTACTATCTTACGCCCGAATCACGAATAACTTGCGCCGCTGAAAGCCCCTTATCAACAACCCACTCGTCGAATGAAATTAGAATGCGCACAATTCCAAGCGCTGGTCCGGCACTGCTGTTTTGGGAGATGTGCCTACCCGCATTCCAGCAGCGGCAGATCGACCAGCCTCCTGTCGCGTGGGTATCGTCCAGTCCAAGACTCTTCGATCATTGCGCGCCCGTCTGCCACCTGCGCCACCCGACCCGTCGCCGGCCTGCACCTCGCCTTCAGCGATTAGAGCAGAAGGGTGAGCAACAAAGGCCGAACTGGCATTTGCAATCGCTCTCCAGCAGCGGACTTGCTTGCGCGGAAATAGGTAGCCAACGCTGCCAACGCCAAGCTGCTTCCGCTACTGACTGACGACGGGGCGTTGCTGGCGATGCTCACCGGTGACGCCGCACCGAAGTTCAGCGGCCGCCTGGAGCGTTTCAAAAAGGAATGGCTGACCAAGTCTTCGCCCAGCCGCAGGACGATTCGAAGGCCTACGAGAACGTGCCGGCCGGTGAGCGCCCCACCTTTCACGAGATACGCGCACTCGGCGCCAGGCTGTACGTACAGCAGGGTTTCGAGCAGGAATACATTCAGGGCTTGATGGGGCACGCTGACGTAAAGATGACCGAGCACTACCAGGCAGGGCACGGCGATGATGCGGTGGCTTATATGAAGGTCAAAGCCGACCTGAAGGTGTAGCGCGGTGGTCGTTTGCCCAAAATATTCCCACAGCTTGCCCAAACACAGACAACAAAAAAGGGCCCACCTTTCGGTGAGCCCTTCTAGACCGCCCAGCAGAGCGGATTTTGTTTGGTAGGCGCGATTGGACTCGAACCAACGACCCCCACCATGTCAAGGTGGTGCTCTAACCAACTGAGCTACGTGCCTGCTGTGAGGCGGCATTCTACGGAATTCCGGAGGGGTGTCAACACCTTTTTTCGAGCTAACCCTATGAATATGCAAAATATTTAATTTTGCTGCCGTGAAGCAGAATTTCCGGTGGCTGGCGGTCGATTTTTAACTCGGGTAGGATCAATACACTCGTAAAATATATTAAACAGAGGCAGCAGGATGGCGAACATTCCCTACCCAGAGTCCTATTACGCCGCATCGGCCAATGCGGTCCCGCCGCGTCCGGCCTTGCAGGGCGAAGTAGAGACCGATGTCTGCGTAATTGGCGCCGGCTACACCGGCCTGTCCTCTGCCCTGTTTCTGTTGGAGAGCGGTTTTAAAGTCACGGTCCTGGAAGCGGCCAAGGTGGGTTTTGGTGCGTCGGGCCGTAACGGCGGCCAGATCGTCAACAGCTATAGCCGTGACATCGACGTGATCGAGCGCAGCGTCGGCCCCAAGCAGGCTCAACTGCTGGGACAGATGGCGTTCGAGGGCGGTCGGATTATTCGTGATCGGGTCGCCAAATATAATATCCAGTGCGACTTGAAGGACGGCGGCGTGTTCGCGGCCATCACCGCCAAGCAGATGGGTCATCTGGAATCGCAGAAGCGTCTGTGGGAACGTTTTGGTCACACGCAGCTTGAGCTGATGGATCAACGCCGCATCCGTGAGGTCGTGAACTGCGATCAGTATGTCGGCGGCATGCTCGACATGAGTGGCGGGCACATTCACCCGCTCAACCTGGTGCTGGGCGAGGCAGCGGCTGTTGAGTCGCTGGGCGGCACTGTCTATGAGCAGTCGCCAGCGGTGCGCATCGAGCGCGGCGCCAATCCGGTGGTGCATACGCCACAGGGCAAGGTCAGGGCCAAGTTCATCATCGTCGCCGGCAACGCTTATCTCGGTAATCTGGTGCCGGAACTGGCGGCCAAGTCGATGCCTTGTGGAACCCAGGTCATCACCACCGAACCATTGGGTGACGAATTGGCGAAAAACCTCCTGCCACAGGATTACTGTGTCGAGGACTGCAATTACCTGCTCGACTATTACCGCCTCACGAGCGACAAGCGGCTGATCTTCGGCGGCGGCGTGGTGTATGGCGCGCGCGATCCGGCGAACATCGAGGCGATCATTCGGCCGAAGATGCTCAAGGCGTTCCCGCAGCTCAAGGACGTGAAAATCGACTACGCTTGGACGGGCAACTTCCTGCTGACCCTGTCGCGTCTTCCGCAGGTCGGACGACTGGGGGACAACATTTACTATTCCCAAGGCTGTAGCGGTCATGGCGTGACGTACACGCACCTGGCAGGCAAGGTGTTGGCCGAAGCGTTGCGCGGTCAGGCCGAGCGTTTCGATGCGTTTGCTGATCTGCCGCACTATCCGTTCCCCGGCGGACAATTGCTGCGCACACCGTTTGCGGCGTTAGGCGCCTGGTACTACGGGCTGCGGGACAAATTCGGGTACTAAGCAACACTGCAATACTTTGTCGGAGCGAGCCTGCTCGCGATAGCGGTTTTCCTGTCAGAGATTCATAGCTGACACACCGCTATCGCGAGCAGGCTCACTCCTACAAGAAGAACCGGGGGGTCAGAGTCGATCCCGCGCTATCCCGCTGCGAATCCGCAGGATGTCGGCGAGTACGGCGAGGGCGATTTCAGCGGGGGTTTTGCTGCCCAGGTTCAGGCCGATGGGTGCATGAATCCGCGACAGCTCCAATTCCCCCAAACCACCAATCCGACGCAATCGCTCGAAGCGCTTTTGCGAGGTTTGCATAGACCCCATCACACCGATGTAAAACGCCTCGGTGCGCACCGCTTCCATCATTGCCAGGTCATCGATGCGCGGATCGTGGGTCAACGCCACCACCGCGGTGTCGCTGTGGCAGCCGCCGTCAGCGATGAATACCGAGGGCAGTTGACGACGAATCTCGACGTTTTCAAGCACCACACCGTCGAGCACCTCGTCGCGCGGATCACAGAGAATGACTTCGAAACCCAGCCCGATGGCAAACTCCGCGCAGGCCTGAGCGACCGAGGAGTACCCCGCCAGCAACAATCGCTGTGCCGCACCAATGCGCACGCGCACCCGATCGATCTCACGCTCGATTCGCACACCCTGCTCGCGATCATCGAACAGACTGCGCGCACCATTGGCCAGATCGATCTCGCGGATCAGTCGACGCTGCCCCAGCAGCGCCGACTCCAGCTCCCGCAGGTGTGCCTGAACCTCGCAATCGGGCTCAAGCTTCTCCACCAGCACGTCGAGCACACCGCCACAGGGCAAACTCACCCGGGAGCGCGGATCGTCGCCCTCGCCATAACGGACGACGCTGACCGCTTCAAGGAACGCCCCTTCGGCGACTCGCTCGAGAAAATCCTCCTCGACACAACCGCCCGACAGCGAACCGATCCATTGCCCGTCGGTGTTCACCGCCAGCAGCGAACCCGGCGCACGAGGCGCCGAGCCGTAGGTGGCAAGCACCGTACAGAGCCAAAGGCGCTTTCCGGTCGTCGACCACTCCAGCGCCCGGCGCACCACTTGCAGGTCGAGATGCTGCATGTCAGTGCGCCTTGTGCTCGAGCGGCGGCGCATCGGCGCGCAACGTCTGCACATCATTGACCGCCAGATCACCAGCCTGACCACCCCACGCTTGACGCAGGTAGTTCAGCAGATCAGTGAGTTGCTCGTGACTGAGCTTCTCGGCAAACCCCGGCATCGGTTGCATGTGTTCGAACCCGGAAAACTTCTGCTCACCAATACCGTCGTCGATCACCCGGACCAGGTTGCGCGGATCTTCCAGGCGCAGCGTGGTGTTGCCCCGCATGGCCACGGCAATGTGCGGCTTGCCTTCGCCACCGACAGCGTGGCAACCGGCGCAGACGTTGAGGTATTCCTGCCGCCCCCGCTGGGCACTTGCCGTGAGTTTGTCCAACGGCATGTCTGTCAGCACTTTCGCCGCCGGTGGTTGATCGCCGAGCAGGAAGGTCGCCATCGCCGCCAGGTCCGGATCTGTCAGGCCCTGGGTGCTGTTGTGAAACACCGGGAACATTTCGTTGAACATCGTGCCCTGGGCGCTCATGCCGTGCTTGAGGAACGAACTCAGGTCCTGATGATTCCAGCCGCGAGCCGCCAGGTCATTGGCCAACAGGCTTGGAGCCAGATAGCCATTGAGCAGGCCGCCCGTCATACGCTTATCTTGCTGCATCGCCCCTGGCAAACCGCGCGGGGTGTGGCATTCGCCGCAGTGGCCGAGCACATCGACCAGATACTGGCCACGCTTGAAGGCTTCACTTTTGCCTTCGGTGGGCGCCAATTTCACGTCCTTGCCGTAAAGCATGTTCCAGCCCACCAGACCGAGGCGCACGTTGAATGGAAAACTCAGGCTGGTGACCGGGGCTGCACGCTCAATCGGCTCGACGGTTTTCAGGTACGCATGAATCGCATCGGAATCTTCACGCGGCATCAAGTGATACGAGGTGTACGGCATCGCCGGATACAGGTTCGCGCCGTCGCGACGCTTGCCTTCGGTGAGCGCGGCAAAGAACTCGTCATCGTTGTAAAGGCCGATGCCGTGCTCTTTGCTCGGAGTGATGTTGGTGCCGTAGATCGTACCGAACGGCGAGACAATCGGCAGACCGCCCGCATACGGCGCGCCACCCGGCGCGGTGTGGCAAGCCATGCAGTCGGCAGCGCGGGCGAGGTATTCGCCGTGCTTGACCTGATCTTCCGCGTGGGCCAGCAACACCGGCGCAGCCAGACCAACCGCCAACGCCAGGCGGGAAAGTAGTTGCTTCATGCTTAACCCTCCTTGACCAGGCCGAGATCGGTCAGCACGTTGCGCGTCGCGCTGTAGTAGCGCACGTAGCCGGTGCAGCGGCAGATGTGGTGACCGAGGCTGTCCTCGATGACTTTTTCCAGTTGGCTTTTGACGATGGGCTGACGCTGCAGCTTCTCGACCAATACCGTCGCGGCATTCACAAATCCGGGGGCGCAGTAGCTGCACTGGAAAGCGAATTCATCGACGAAACGCTGCTGGATCGGGTTCAGCTCAGTGACTTTCCCTTCCTCGTCACGTTTCGCATGGCCTTCGATAGTGCGTACTTTTTTGCCTTCGAAGTAATGCGCGCCGGTGATGCAGGTGCGCACTTCTTCGCTGGTGCCGTCCGGGTTGTCGACGATCACCACGCAGGCGTGGCAGATGCCCTGGCCGCAGCCCAGACGCGAGCCGGTGAGGTTCTTGTATTCGTGCAAGTAGTCGATCATCGGCAGATCATCAGGGATGTCCACCGGGCCGACGGATTGACCGTTGAGGGTCAGTTGAAGCGGACGGTTAGCCATTGAGGGCCTCCTTGATGCGAGCAGAAGTGATAGGCAGGTCGCGGACCCGTTTACCGATGGCGTGCGCCACGGCGTTACCGATGGCACCGACCACCGGGATCATCACCACTTCGGCAATGCCCTTCGATGGATCGCTCGGCGACAACGGCGGCAGGATTTCAGCTGTCTGCTTCCACACCGCAACGTGGCGCGCCATCGGCAAGCGGTAACGGTTGAAGTTCCAGTCACCCTCCCCCGGTCCGCCTTCGTACAACGGCATCTCTTCCATCAACGCATGGCCGATGCCCATGGCGATCCCGCCTTCGATCTGGCCCCTGACCAGTTCTTCCACCAGCACCCGACCGCACTCGACCCACGAGTGATGATCGAGCACCTGCACTTCGGCCGAGCCCTTGTTCACTTTCACTTCCACCAGCGTCGCCACCGGGCTGTAGTAAGTCACGGCCGCGTTGTTCAACTGAGTGTCCGGGTAATGCACATTCTGGCGATCCAGCAGGTGGAAACCGGCGCTGTTCATTTGCGCCTTTTTCACGCTTGGAGCGCCGTCGCCATACTTGACAGCCAGGGCGTCGAGCGGCAGACGCTCACGCACGCCGTCGATGCTGAACTCGGCCTCGGCCCAGCTCCAGCGGTTGAAACCGTGCACGGTCGCGCCAGTGACCAAACCCTTCTCATGAGCGTGCTTGGCCAATTGCTCAAAGCTCAACGGCTGCATGCCGTTGGCGGTGAGTTTGCCGTCAACCCAATGCGCATCTTCGCGACGCACCACATAAGGGTTGGCCGAACCGCCGTAAGGGCCCTGACTCCAGATCTGCAACGCCGCCGGCCACAAACCGTGGTTGAACAGCACGCGTGCCGCTTCACGGGTGGCGTGGCTGAAGTAGTACGCAGAGTTGGTCGCCGACGACGCCGAGGCAATCTTGCCGACCCAGCGCGGATTACGCAGCAAACTGTCCTGCTCGGCCTGACTCATGATGTACGGGTTGCCGCCGCTGATGAGCTGCAACTCCTTCCATTCGGTCTCGCCGGTCTTCACTTCAGTCGCCGCGATGCCGAGGAAATCGGCCACGACCAAGGCTTGAGAAGTGGACATGCCCGTGCCGATTTCGATACCGATGTGGCGCAGGGTGATATGCCCTTGCGCGGTGAATTCGATACTGGCCATCGGCGCTTCGGAACCGGTGCCGAAGTCTTTCTGGCAGATGGCAAAACCCACGCCATACCAGTTATCCGGATCCTGCGCTTCGCGCTGCTTTTTGATCGCGTCGCGGTTTTTCCAGACTTCGTGCACGGCGGCCTTGTCGAGAATCTCGTGCAAGCGCAAGGCACCCGCCGGCACCGCGCCCTGGGTGTTTTTCATGCCCGAGACCATGGCGTTTTTCTTGCGCAGGTCGATGGCATCGATGCCGAGGCGATCGGCAATTTCGTCGACCATCATCTCGGTGGACGCCATGCTTTGCAGGGTGCCGTAGCCACGCATCGAACCGGCTTCAACGGCGCGGGAATGATAGGCCGTGACCTGCAAATCGTTCTGCGGCATGTAGTAGATCGACTGCGCCGCCGTGGCGCCAACCGCCGCCACCGATGGGCTGTAGTTGACTCGCCCGCCGCCGTCGACGCTCATCTCGGCGCGGAAAATCTTGAAGCTGTGATCGGTCTTGTCCACCGCCAATTGATAGCGGATATCGAACGGGTGACGCTTGATGCCGCTCTGGAACTGCTCATAGCGATCGTTGGCCAGGCGCACCGGCACACCCGCGCCGTACAACGCCGCGAGGGCCGCGTAGTAGACGAAAATGTTGTGGTCCTTGGAACCGTAGCCGACGGTGTAGCCTGGGTGCATGTTCAAGTGCGCCAGACCGAAGCGAGACGGCGCGATCATCTTCGCGGTTTCGGTCGCGGTTTCCAGCGGGCATTGAGTGGCGACAACGAAATGCAGGGTCTTGGTCGCCGGGTCGTACCAACCGTTGCCGTTGTCCGGCTCCATCGCGGCGGGTTCGATCGATGGGGTTTTGTAGCGCTCGTCGAACACCAGCCAGTTGTCCGGCGGCGTGTCGATCTGCTGTTTCATGCGATCAGCGTAGAACAACCCGCGCTCGGTCAGGTTGCCGTGCAGGTTCGGTTGAGAATTCCACACCGGGCGACGGTTTTTCAGCATCGGAAACAGGATCGAGTCCTTGAGGCTGGCGAATTCGTCTTCGTCTGCCGAGGTCTTGCCGCCCACACGCACGTAGCGGAAGCTGCCGTAGGGATCGCCTTCGTAGAACGGCACTTGGGCGCCGTAGCGAATCGCTTTGTCATTGAATTTGAGTTTGGCCTTGGCCTGGCGAAAACGCTCGAAGTCGTTCCAGATCAGGATCGCCACCGGATGACCGATGAACATCGGCACCTTGCCTTCCGGCAGCAGCGGATCAGGCGCGTGATCTTCCGGAAAGGCGATACCGTCTTTCTCCAGGTCGGCGGCGGTGACGATGCGGTCGGGCTGCAATTCGGCGCCAAGCCACGACAGGTCCATGCCCGCGTAGATGCGGTCGGCCTTGATGGTTTTCAGCAGCATGGCGTGGCCTTGTTGCTGTGGCCAGCCCGGCATGTCCTTGGCGCGGATGTCGCGGGCAAAGACTTTGCTGCCGCAGACCTTCGACAAGGCATCGTTACGCGTGCGTGCCTTGCCGTTGTTGCCGAGCCATTGCTCGGAGGGCACGGTCACGCTGTTTTCCATCAAGGCTGCCAGCGCCTGGCTGCTCAGTGGCGTGAGCGTCACGCTCACACCCGCTACCAGCCCGCCCTGAAGGAACGAGCGCCGGGATATTTCACGGTTGGACATGGATCATCCTCTGGGCGGTTATGGGCCCGCCCTTCTGGTTATGTACTGGAAATCTCGAGTCTAGCGGAAGCCCTTTTTGACGATTCAAAGGGCTGAGTTTGACAGCGCAAAGCTGACCGAAAGGTTAAGTTTATAGACTAATGCCATTGCGGCAAACAAAAAACTGACCAGCGAATCAAAAAACCGCGACTGTTCGACGCAGCAAATCGATGATGCCTTAGGACAGGCGGGCGTCCAGTCTGAGCAGGAACTCCGCGCGGCGGCGTTGATCGGTTTCTTCCTTGGTGATTAATTCGGGCAGCAGTTCGGCCGCTCGCCGGGCATCGAGAATGTAGATGCCGTCATCGTCGCCAATGGCCAAGTCCCCTGGCTGCACCCGAACCTCGCCCACCTGGATCGGCTGATTGACTTCACCCTCGGCGCCAATACCCCGAGTGGTGAACGCACTGACGTCGCGACAAAACACCGGCAACCCATGAAGACGCAAGGCGCCGACATCAGTAACCGCGCCCGATACCACCACCCCGGCCAGTCCCTTGATCAAGCCAGCCAAGGTCCGAAGCTCACCCCAGCAGCCGCACTCTGCGTCGCCCACACATTCGATCACCAGCACGTCGCCGGGCTCACTCAGCAGCAACGCTTCACGCAAAATGCTGCCGTCCGGTGGGAAAACTTTGACGGTGACCACATTGCCGACTATGCGGATATCGTTGAACAGTGGCTTGATTCCCCGCAGAAAGCCGCGGTCGGAAAAATGGCCTATCGTGGACGACGGGATTGCCCGGTACTGGTCGATCAACTCTGGACTGACGAGCTGCTGGCGAGGGCTTATCTGGTAACTCATCGGCATTTCCCCGGACGTAGCAATGGGCAGGTCGAGCAGTATTCAGCGGGCTCGGTGGCCAGGTAGTAAAAGCAACAGGTTCGGCGAAAGCGAATGCTGCGCTGCCCGTCGTCCACCAGCGTCGGCGGTCGGCGGAAATGGCTCAGCGGGTTGTAGTCGAGGCCGAACAGTGCGGGTTCGGCTTGGGTCAGCAGCCACTGGAAGTCCGCGTCATAACGCGCCCGTATCGATGGATCGTCGATTTTCGCCATGCGTTTTTCATACAGCGAATAAACGCGCACGGCGGTGTTTTCCCAGAGGATGCGCCGGGAAACACCGGTGACCCGATTGAAGGTGTGCCACAACGGCTTCAGCAGTCCAGCGAACAGTCCCTGCACCAAGGCTTCCCTCCAGGCATCGCGTTCATTGATCCCATACGTCAGCGGCTGGCCGTGATGCAGCGGCATCGAAGACGTCCACAACCCGTCATCGTGACCGTATTCAATCACCGTGTTGTCGAGCGTCAGCAACAACCCTTTGTCATACACCGACATCGCATACAAGCAGGCGCCGGTCGCCAGGAAGGACAAGCGCTTGCCCAGCAGCGAGGCCGTGATCGCCCGGGTGGGCGAGCCAATCACCGGACCCAGGGCGTCCAGCAGTTGCTCGCACACGTCCTCCTGCAACAAATCCCGGGCCAGCAACGAGCGCAACGGGTCGCGCTCGTCGCCGCCCTTGAGCCGCAAGCCTGCGGACAACACCGCCCACTCCGGCGCCGTGAAATGTCGCGCCAGACTCATTGCGGCAACTCCCGGCCAAACGGAATGCACAGCGGCGTCCCGAAGAACGGATCGGGAATGATCCGGCAATTGAGGTCGAACACGGTTTTGACCAGCGCCTCGGTCAGCACTTCGTCGGGCCGGCCTTGGGCAAACGCGGTCTGGTTGTGCACCGCCACCATATGGTCGGCATAACGACAGGCCAGATTGAGGTCGTGCAGCACCATGATGATCGTTTTGTTTTCCAGCCGATTGAGGTCGCGCAGCAGGTCCAGCACTTCGATCTGGTGCGCCAGGTCGAGAAAGGTGGTGGGCTCGTCGAGCAGCACGATGCCGGTGTCCTGGGCCAGGGTCATGGCGATCCACGCACGCTGGCGTTGCCCGCCGGACAACGCGTCCACCGGTCGATCCGCCAGGGCCTGCAGACTGGTTTGCGCCAGCGCGCGGTTGACCATGGCTTCGTCTTGCGCCGACCACTGTTGCATCCAGCTCTGATACGGGTAACGCCCCAGCGCCACCAACTGCCGGACGGTGATGCCCTCCGGCGCGCTGGGGGTCTGGGGCAAAATGGCCAACTCCCGGGCCACGGCAGCCGTGGACTTTTGCTGAATATCCACACCGTTGAGAATCACCGAACCCTGCTGCGGTTTCAGCAGTCGGGCGAAGGATTTGAGCAAGGTGCTTTTGCCGCAGCCGTTGCTGCCAATCAGTACCGAAATCTTGCCCTGGGGCAGTTGCATGTCCAGCGCGTCAATAATCACCTGGCGCTGATAACTCAGGGTCAGGCCGCGACTTGCAATCGACGTCATACGTTGAATTCCTTAATGACGTTGTTTAATCAACAAATAGAGAAAAAAGGGTGTGCCCAGCACCGCGACAAAAATGCCGGCCGGCAGATCCAGCGGCAAAAACAGCACACGCCCGGCAAGGTCGGCCAGCACCACTAGGTTCGCCCCGACGAGCGCCGCCATCACCGCCTGACCGCCGAAACCCGGGGCCACCAGACGCTTGGCAATGTGTGGCGCAATCAACCCGACAAATGCAATCGCCCCGCCCCAGGCAATCGCTGCCCCAGCCAAGGCCACGCTCACCAGCAACAAACCGGCGCGCAACCACTGCACGCGAACGCCAATGCCCTGGGCCAGGTTGTCGTCCAGTTGTTGCACCATCACCTGCCGGGCCAGCAGCACCAGCAGCGGGCAAATGCCCAACAACCAGCGACCCAGCGCCAGCGGTTCCGGCCAACTGGCGCCGTACACGCTGCCGGTCAGCCAGACATAAGCCGACAGGGTCGTGGTCAGCGGGCTGAAGACCAGAATGAAGGTGGTCGCCGCCGTCAACATCGCGCAGACGCCGACGCCAATCAACACCAGTCGCAGCGGTGAAGCACCCTGTTTCCAGGCCAGAAGATAGATCGCCAATGCCGCCAGCCCCGCGCCGAGCATCGCCGCCAGCGGCAGATACTGTTGGCCCAGCGCCACGGAGAAAAACGACAAATACAGCACCGCCGCCGCACTGGCGCCACTGGTGATACCCAGCAGGTCAGGGGACGCCAGCGGGTTGCGGATGATGCTCTGCAGAATCAGCCCCGACACCGACAGCGCCGCCCCCACCAACGCTGCCAACAGCATGCGTGGAAAGCGCAGTTGCTCGACGATGAACGTCAGGCTGGCGTCCTGGCTCGACAGCAAAATTCGCAGCACCTCCAGCGGCGACAGCATGACTTTGCCCAGTGACAGCGAACCGAGCATGATCAGCACCGTCACCATCAACGCCGCCAGTAACCGCCACAACGTGATGACGTTGATCCGCCGGGAAAACCCGCTGCGCCGCCAGGTCAGGACCTTATCCATAACGACCTCCACGTCGGGCCAACAGAATAAAAAACGGTGCGCCGAACAACGCCGTCATCACGCCCACCGGCACTTCCTGAGGCAGGATCAACACCCGCGACAAGGTGTCCGCCAGCAATAGAACAATCGCGCCGAGCAGCGCACACCCCGGCAGCAACCAGCGATGATCGATGGACAACCCCTTGCGCACCATGTGCGGCACCAGCAAACCGATGAACCCGATGCTGCCCGCCAATGCCACGGCACTGCCCGCCAGGCAGACCACCAGCACGCTCATCAATAGCCGGATCAAACCGGTTCGCTGGCCCAGGCCGGTGGCAATCTCCTCGCCTGCGTTGAGCACGTTGACCTGCCCCGCCAGCAACATCGCGCCGAACAGTCCGAGTACGCCACACAGCAGCAATGGCGCGGCGACCGACAGGCTGCGCTCCGTCAACGATCCCGCCAGCCAGAACAGCACGGTGTCCAGCCCATCCTGATTGACCACCAGCAACGCCTGGCTGAAGGCAGAGAACAAAGCCGCCATCGCCGCACCCGCCAGCACAATGCGCAGCGGGCTGAGACTGCCCTGGCCCATGTTGCCGATCAGCCACACCAGACAACCGGCCACGGCCGCGCCCATGAACGCGCACCACAGCCAGGCATCCGGGGACGACAGGGAAAACAGCGAGGAACCCAGAATGATAAAAAACGTCGCGCCGGCATTGATCCCGAACAACCCGGGAGACGCCAGCGGATTGCGCGTCAACGCCTGCATCAAGGCCCCCGCCACTGCCAGGCTCGCGCCCACGGCCACTGCCATCAAGGTGCGCGACAGGCGCGTAGTGGTCACCAGCACATGACTGACGCTCAGCGGATCGGGATGCGCAAACGCCGCCACAATCTGCGACAACGGAATCCAGGTCGCGCCGACCGCCAGGCTCAGCACGCCACTCATCAGCAACACGACACCGGCAATCCACAACTTCAAACCATTGCTCATGAGGCCGCGTCCGCCGTGACCAGCCGCGCAACGTCATCGAGCATCAGGTTCGCCCCCAAAATCCCCCCGGACAGGTTCCAGGTCACCCCGTCGACCCGCCACACTTGCCCCTGTTGTGGCGCACGCATTTGCTGCCACAGCGGATGCTGCACCAGGTGTTCATAGTTTCGCTGCACTGCCGGCTTCTCCGCGCGCATGAAGACAAAGAAAATGTCGGCATTCACCACCGCCAGGCTCTCCTTGCTGGTGAGTTTGATAGATGTCCCACTCGCTGCCCGACTGGCCTCACTCCAGTCGAAACCTAGCTCGGTGATCACCGAACCTGGAAAGCTGGCCGGCAAATAACTGCGGATATGGTCTTCACGGACATCCAGAATCGACACCGTGGGCGGCCAGCGCCCGGCAAACTTCTTCTGCAGTTGTTGGCGCAGTTGTGCCGTGCGCAGCTGCCAGCGGGCCAACACTTCGTCGGCCTGCTGCTGGCGGTGCAAGGCGACGCCCATCAATGCCAGGGTCTTTTTGAACTCGAACACTTCCTCCACCATCACTACCGGGGCGATCTGCTTGAGCAACGGTGCGATGCGTTCATGGCGAAAGCGCGAGGCGAAGATCACGTCCGGCTTCAGCAGCGCGATGTCCTCAAGACTGGGCTGGGTTTCCAGCCCGACATGGGGCGCCGGCTCCAGCGTCGAACGCAGATAGCGATAGGTCGGCTTTTCGCTCCAGGAATCGACGATGCCGCACGGTGTGATGCCCAACGCCACGGCGCTGTCGGTGGCGCCCTGAAACAGGGTGATCACCCGCAGCGGCGCGGCGTCGGCCTGGGCCCACGCCGATGGGGTAAACCTGAGTGCAAGCACGCCCAACGACAGGCGCAGCAGCGTGCGCCTGGAGGGATGGCAATGAAGGTCAGGCTTCACGATGCAACCGGTGGAAAGGGTTCACCACCTGGCCTTTACCGAACGGCATGCTGCCGGGACCGCCCGCCCGCTCGATCATTGGCGTGAGCAGCAGTTTCTGTGGCCAGTGAGGGGCTTCGAACAATTGCTGCTTGATCATCGCCCGAGCTTCAGTGTCGAACTCGATAGTGTCAATCAACTCGTTCAGCACTTCGCCCATCGCCGTCCACAAGGTACTGGCCGGCAGCGAGTAAACCTGCGCCAGCGTATCGATGATCGCCCGGAAGTTGACCTGGATCCCCAGTGTCTGCAACCAGAACAACAGGTCTTCGGGACGCTCGTGATACAGCGTGTTGGCGTGCCCTTTCTTGAGCCGGTACGCCGGATCGGCCAGGCCATTGCGTTCCAGCCACGGCACGTAAATGCGCAACGAATCGTGATCGCGCAGCAACAGCCCTTGGGCGTAGCCGGCCTTCCAGACCAGCACCGCGTTCTGCCCGTGAACTTCACCGAGCATGCCGATGCGGAACATCCGCAGGTTGATCTCGAAGAAGCTGTGGCACAACTCGCGGAACAGCGTCATCACCGACGCGGTGTTGGCCGGCAGTTGACGGTAGCCCATCCAGTCATCGAAAAAGTGCTGGTTGTTGCCGGGCAATGGCGTGCCGAGGGCCGCCATGGGCACCAGTCGGGTGTCCGCCTCTTCGAGCAGCGCCGAAGGATAACTGCGAACCATGGCCGCCAGATGACGCGGCGCTTCGTCGAACAGTGTCGCGTGCGGCGGCATGAACGCCCACCACTTGGTTTCATCGCACAGGTGCAGGGACTGTTGCAGCGTCTGATCCTTGCCCAGTGCCCGGCGCAACAGCGCTTCACTCAAACCGCCGTTGATCATTTTCACCGCAGGCAGGTAACGCGAGGCACCCAGCGAATAGATCGCCATCGGTAACTTCAGGTAATCAGCGCTGTTGAAGCAGGGGGTCATCGAACGCAACGATGAGGTGGCGAAGAAATCGCCGTCGGTGAATTTCAGTCGCTGGCAGTCGCCCTTGGCGAAAGCATCGCCGAGTTGCGCCTCCAGTACATGGTCGAACTGCCATGGGTGCACCGGCAGTGCGATGTGGCTCTGGGCGATACCCCGTTGTAGCAGTTCTTTTTGCAGGTCGGCCTGCAACGCCGGCGGCAACAGGTAGCGGGCGGGATAGCTCTGCTCCAGGTCCACCACACCGTCGCCGCATTGCAGCAGCGCGCGGTCGATCGCGACCCAGTTCAGCGCCACTGGCTGGGCGAATTCCGCTTGATACTGCTGATATTCCGCGTCATCCAAACCTTGCTTGGCTTTGGCCAGTGGATGGTAAGGACGATCACGCAGCGAAGCCCACTGCTCCATGGTCAGGAAAAAATCCGCGTTACTTTTTTCCAGCAAGCGCTGGCTGTCGACCCGATGGCCCAGGGACAATTCGGTTTGGCGCACGCTGGTGCGCAGCACATCAAGGAACAGCGCAAAGCCCTTTTCATTGTCCTCGTAGCGATCGGTCATCCCGGCCAACACCTGGGTCATGAACGCTTCGGGCGACAGTTCTGTCAGTTGCTCATCCTGTCGAGCCCATACCGGCGTGCCTGGTACTTTTTCCCATTGCTGAGTAATGCCGGGGCGCAGTGCCACGACGATCGAAGCCTGCGGCGCGCTGTGCCATTCCCAGATGCGCTGCTCGGCGCTCAATCCGCTGAACGGCTGATCGACCGATGACGAGGGCGCCATCAGGTTCAGCGGTTCGGTCCCGAAAAAATGTTCGGCCAGCAAGCAATCGACCAGATCTTGCATCACCCTGTCGGCGGCCATCGTGGTGAAGTTCATCGGATTATTTTCCTTCTGCTGAAGTGGCGGCCAATCTGGCCTGAAGGGCACGAAAAGCGATGCCACGCTCGTCACCCAAAACAAAACTTTTTACGCCCCGGCTCAACCACCGTTCGTGGTCGCCCGGTTGGCGTGGAATCGCGCAATACGGCACGCCCACGGCACAGGTTGCTTGCCAAGCAGCGAGCAACGCTTGCTGCACCTCGGGCCGGTCGATCTGCCAGGGCAGGCCCATCGATTGCGATAAATCGGCAGCGCCTTCGAGAATCATGTCGAGGCCGGGAACGGCGGCAATCTCTGCGGCGCGCCGCACACCTTCGGCGCTTTCGATCATCGCCACGATCATGATTTGCTCGTTGGCCAGCTCGATGTAGTTCGCCAGGCTGTGTTTACCAAACGCGCCGGGGCGCCCGGCATTTAGGCTGCGAGTGCCCTGCGGGTGGTATTTGCAGGCGCGGATGCTCTGGGCCAAAGGCTCGGGGCCTTCGATCATCGGCAACACGATGCCCTGGGCACCCCCATCGAGCAGGCGCAGCAGGGTTTTCGGGTTGAGGTCCGCGACCCGCACCAACGGCGTGATCGCGTAGCTCTCGGCGGTGCGAATCATGTTCTCCACGGTTTCGGGATTGATCAGCACGTGTTCCATATCGATGATCACGAAATCGAAACCGGCTTCGGCAATCAACTCGATGGCCGCCGGTGCCGGAATCGAACTGATCAACCCATACACCGGCGCACCCGCCGTGAGTTTCTGCTTGAGCAGGTTGGTCCTCAGCATGATTGCGGCCGGAAGGCATGCAGCGGATTCGGCACTGATTTGAAACGACGTTCGCCATCGCCCAGCAAGCGACGCTTGGTCAGTTCTTCGACTTCATAGAACGGCGCGAACACATCAAACGTTTCATAACGCACACGGTGTTGCGGGTGTTCGGCCTGGTAAGCCGAGATCACTTCGGCGGTCATCTGCCAGAACAGGGCTTCCTCCAGTTGATAGTGCTGATGCAGGAAGATCGCCATCTCGGCCAGGCAGATGAAGAAGAACGAATCACAGGAGAAATCCCGTACCGCATCCACGTCATCGGTGAGGATGAACGAGTTGCGGTTGAGCTTGGCGTGGCTGGCTGGCAGCGGTACCAGGGTCGGGCACAGCTCGGGGCGCCCGAGATGCTCGGGTGAATAGCGCACACCGTCGTGGAAATCTTTCAGGGCAATACGCTGCGGCCAGCCCTGCTTGACGATCAGGACGATATTCTGACCGTGGGACTCCATGCCGATGCCTTCGGCGTAGAGCATGTGAATGATCGGCGACACCGCGACCTGCAACAGTTGGCGGGTCCAGGCATGCAGCCCGTATTGTGTGATCCAGGCATCGATGAACGGGATCTGTTCACCGCTGCCGTAGCGGTTGTCCACAGAACTCAGGCCATTGAACGGCACCGCTTGCTCATCTTCCTGCAGGTATTGATGGATGCTTTCGCGCCACAGAGTGCCCATCGTGCCGTAGGCCTGGGACATGCGCGTGGCCGGCAGGTGTTCGTAGTCAAAACTGACGCCGACCACCTCGCCGAGAATCACAAAACCCAGGTCGCGCGCCGTGCTGTCACTGCGGATCAACTGGTGCAGCCAGTCGGTGATGATCGGGCCGTTCATCACGGTGTGCCGGGCCAGAATGCGTGTGCTGGACGTGTTGGTCATGCTCAACGCGAGCTTGACGTAAGGCCGCTGTTTTTCAGTGACATTGGCCAAGGTGCGGATCGACTGCTGAGCCTGGTAGCGATCATCGGTGGTGCCCAGATAGATCACCTCTCCGCTGACCAGCTCTGGGTAAAACACCGGGACAATGACGTTTTCCCACTGCCACGGGTGCACCGGCATCAGCCAGTAATCGCCCAGCGACTTGCCTTGATCGATGAGGTTTTCGGCGAGTTGCTGCCAGCGTTGCAGGCCAAATTCCTGCTGGAAGAATTCGTCGAAATCCAAGTGCCGCGAGACGTTCATCGCCCCACAGGATTTGGCCACCGCCAGCCAGACAATCGCGACGGGCGCGGCAAATTCCGGCCCATAGCTGGCGTTGTCCTTGAGCGAGAAACCGATGCGCGATTTGTAGCAAGGGTGATAGCTATGGGCGTCCATGAAGTGCTGTTCCAGCGCATCGACATCCAGTTGATGGGATGGCTGGGCCGCCTGATAACCCTGACTGCGCGATTGCAGGTCCTTGAGCAGCGTCTGTTCCAGTTCATGGGTGAAGCGTGGCAGGTGCGGGCTGTCCTGAAGATCGACCAGCAATTCGGCCAGCGCTTGATGCAGGCGCACACGGCTGTGTTCGCCCGAAGCATTGACGCGTTCAAGGGTGGCGTAATCAAGGCGGATCAGTTCGAAGCTGGCGCTCAGCAAGCCTGTGCAGTGGTATTCCACCGGTTGTTGCTGTGCATCGAGGCCGCTGACGACAAACCGGCATTGGCTGCCGCTCAATGGAGAATGGCGGTAAGGCAGCACGTTTTCATACAGCAGAGTTTGCAGCAATTGACCGACCACCCGCTGTTCCACTTGTTGGTAGTGCCGTGTGTCAGCGCTCGCCAGCCAGACGCCTGGCGCGTGATCTTGAGCCTGATGGGTTGCCTGAGAAGAGGTCGCCATTGTCATACCTTGTCGATTAGATAATTAACGTTGTTCGAGGGCCGAGGGCAGTGCCTCGACCGGCTCGTCGGATGCGTGAACGGGAAAACGCCAGGCGCAGGGCAGCGCCAACAGAACCAGGATGCCGGTGGCCATGAACACTTCGCTGATTGCCCCAGAGGTGCTCGCCTGTTGAATCCCGGGCCCGGTCTCGGCGGCCAGACGAAACTCCAGCCAGAGCGACGCGATGACGATGGCCAATGACGACACCAGTCGACGGGAAATGTTGTTCATCGCCGCGCCCTGGGTCACCATCGGTTCAGGCAACGCGTTGAGCCCGGCGGTGGTAACGGGGATGTAGGACAGACCGATCCCGGCGCCGCGAACCATCATCAGGAAAAACACCACACCGATGGAGGCGCCAGCGCCGAGCATGCCCAGGCCCAGCGTCGACGCACCGGTCAGCAGCAACCCCCAGAACACCACGCCCCGCGGCCCATGCCGATCCAGCCAGCGACCTCCGATATGCCCGAACAGGCTGGCAAACAACGCTGTGCACAACAGCGACAGGCCAGTCCAGATCGGGCTGTAGCCCATCACCACTTGCACCAGCAGCGGCAGCAATACGAGGCACTCGAACATCCCGACCGATTGCACCACCGCGATAATCACGCTCAAGCGATAACCGCGCAGCGCGAAGATGCGCAGGTTCAACAGGGGTGAAGTCCGGTTCAGTTCCAGCCGTACGAACGCGACCAGGCACACGATCGCCACCAGCAACATGCCGAGGTTGAGCGGGTCAGTCAGGGCTTCGGCGTGACGTAGACGACCCACCGCAATCATCAGCAAGCCAATGCCCGCCGCAATCAGCAGATAACCCGCGAGGTCGAACGGTTGGCGCTCGGACGGTTCAGAGGCTGGCAGCACCGCCACGCCGAGGATCAGCGCCACCAAACCGATCGGCACGTTCATCAGGAACAGCGAACGCCAACTGAACCACTCCAGCATCAGGCTGCCGCATAGCGGCCCCAACGCCGGCGCCAGCATGACCGCCGCGCCCCACAAACCAGTGACCCGACCCCGCTCGCCTTTGGCGTACACCGAGAAAATGATCGCCAACGACAACGGGATCATCAGCCCGCTGGCAATGCCTTGCACCACGCGAGCCGTGATCACCAATGCGATGGAGTCGGCCAGCGCGCCCATCAACGAACCGCAGACAAATAACGCCACACCCCACAGGTAGAGACGCTTGCGCCCCACCCGCTGGCTGAGAAAACTGGTGAGCGGCATGGTCATGCCCATGCTCACCATGAACGCGGCCACGATCCAGGTGGCCAACAGCGGTCCGATATCGAAGGCACTCATGAAGGCCGGCAACGCCGGGTTGAGCGAGCTGTTGTTCAGGCTGACGGTCAAGGTGCCCAACAGCACATTGACCACTACCAGCCAGCGCGGCACTGCAAACGTCAATCCCAAGGTGCGACTCCTGCCGCTTGCACAAACACTTGCGGCGGTCGCGGATGGCAGAGGAAGTCCGCATGGGAAATGTTGTAGCCGTAAGCCCCGGCCAACGGCAGCACCAGCATGTCGCCGACTTCGACGCCGGTCAGCGGGCAATCGCGACTCAGCACATCCTTGGGCGTACACAGTTGCCCGACCACGGTCCACGCCTGCTCCAAGGCACCCGATGTTGCCGGGTGCCTGGGCAGATGAATGACCGGGTGATCGTGCCCCTGTGCCACTGGCAAGCGAAACTGATGTGTGCCGCCGCGACAAACCAGGAAGTGCTTGCCATGACTGGTTTTGGTGTCCAGCACTTCAATGGCGTAGTAACCGCAGAAAGCACTGATGAAACGGCCGGGTTCAAAGCGCACGATCGGCGCATCGACACACGTCGCCAGGGACCGGCCCAGATGCGCGCACAAACGCTGCCAGTCGAACTGCTGCGGGCCGAGGTAATTGACCCCGATGCCACCGCCCACATTCAGATGGGTAATCGTCGCCGGGTCGGCGGACAGCGCCTTCCATTGCGGCCAGCGTTCCAGGTACAGGTCGAGCAGTTGTTCGTGACGCTCCACTTGCGACTGATGGGACATCGCATGGACATGGAAACCCTTGAGCCGCAGATGGCTGGCGCTGTCGACCCAGCTAACGGCCTGGGCCAATGCCGACTCGTCAATCCCGAACGGCGTAGCCGTGCCAGCCATCGCCAGTTTGCTCGACAGGGGTGACGGCAGTTGCGGGTTGATGCGCAGCAACACGTCCTGCACTCGCCCCGCTTCCCGTGCCAGCCGTTGCAGGCGGACGATTTCATTCAGGCTTTCGATGTGAACTGCTTCGACCTGATGTTGCAGGGCCAAACGCAGATCGGAATCCAGTTTGCCGGGGCCGGAAAAGATAAACGGCTTGATGGCCGGGCAAGCCTGGAGTCGATCGATCTCGCCGCCAGACGAAATTTCGAAACCGTGCACCAGCGGCGCTACGGCGGTGAGAATTTGCGGGTCGCTGTTGGCCTTGATCGCGTAGTAAAGCTCTACACCTTCAGGCAGTGCCGCCATCACCTGGGTCACGTGCTGTTTCAGTGCGTCCAGGTCATAGATGAACAGCGCCAACGGGTCTTCGTGTCGCGTGCGGGCTTCGCCGATGGCGGCCAAAACCGCGGCTGGCAGCTTACCCATGGGTGGCCTCCTTACCCCACGGGCACACCAGACTGACGTAGCTGGCCTGACGATCCGCCTTGGCCGCCAGACGGACTTTCAAGTTGGTTTTGCAAGCAATCGGCTGACCGGCGATCAGCGCATCCAGCTCCGGCGCAGCGCGGGACAATTCGGCGCGGATACTGATCAATTGCTGCTCCACCCGCTGCCACATCAGCGGCGCCAGGTGCGCACGCTCCCAACTCAGGGCCAGCACCGCCTCGGACAAGTTGTTGACGAACAGGCAGTAGACGATGCGATTCCAACCCTGCTGGCGGGAATACAGCAGCGACTCACGCACCCGAGGATGAATGTCGGCATCGATCCGGGAAGCACCCGGTTCCTCGGTCAGCTTCACCCCTTCAAAATCCCGCAGCAGCAAGCGCTGCGGGCGACCGTTGTCATGCACCAGCACGCTGTTCTGCAAATGCGGCTCCATGACGATGCCATGGTTGAAGAACAGCGACAGCACCGGCCTCAGCAGCAGCGCCTGATAGTCGTCAAACCAGCTCAACAGCTGCTGGTCATCGATGTCGTTACCCTTGAAGCGACTCAGGAACTCATGCACCAACGGCCGCAAATGCAGGCCCCGGGCGAACAGTGTGCCGGCCATGATGCTGCAGTCAGTGCCGGTGTCGAGGCAGAAATTCTCCCGCAGGATCGCGCCGGTCTGCTCGCGGAACCAGTGTGTATCAGCTTCGCTGGACTGCTGCGGTGCCCAGCTCAACAGGCCCGGTTCGCCCACCACCGACAACCCGCCGAGCGTCTCGGGCTGGGTCAGTTGCAGGTTGCGGAAGACACGGTCGATCATCAGCGCGCTTTCCAGCTCATACCAGGCGTTTTTCCTGACGCAATTGGTGATGCGCACATTCAGCGAACCCTTGATAAAGAACTCATGCCCCTCGATGTACCAAGTGCGGATCGATGCAGTGGGATTGGCCATCAGGCCAGTGGCGCCCAGATCGACGATGGCCGCGGATTTCAGCAAGCGCTGCACCCGGCCGTCCTGCATGAACAACTGCGCCTGTACCGGGTGCATGCTCATCACTGCATACCCCGGCCGTGCTTGCGCCTGATCGGCAAAACCCGCCAGTACCTGGGCTTTGCTCAAGCCGTTGGCCCCGACACTCAACCCTTCCAGCGGCACCTCGAACAGGTGCAACGGCGTGCGGGCCTGGAACTCAGGGGCGTAGGTTTCCTGGGCCAGATGAGCGGGCCACAGCCGCGCTTTCGGTGCCGGGTGGTTCGGATGACCAAACCACAATCCTTGCTCGCTGGCCAGGTAGCTGCTGAGCGGGTCCGAGTCCTTGGGTGTGTTGTGGCCAACAATGGCCGCGGTCAGCAACTGGCTTTGCAACACCTGATCCAGCAACTCGTCGTTGCTGGCGCGGGTCATGTGTTCGCACGCCGCGAGCAACTGCTCGACGAACTCGCCGAATCCAAGGCACGACCATTCGCCCTCATCGCGCCGGGCATAAACGTCCGACAGGTAACGGTGGCTGCCCAGCCCATCACGGCGGTCCACCATCACAAAAAACTGCTGCTGATTGGGCAGCTTGATGGTCAGGGGAATGCCCTTCCATTTCAGGCCCTCAAGGTAACTGCCCGGGGCGATGCCCTGCATCTGCGTCGGCCAGCTATAACTGACGCAGTTTTCCGGCAAGGCGAACTCTTTGATCAAACAGTTAAGCAGCGCGCACGTTGTCGCCAACTCACTGACCATATTCGGTAACACATTGCGATTTGGATGATTCATGGGTGCTCCACAGTAGCCCGCGAGGTCACTGAATACGTTATGTCGCGAAAAAATTAGTGACTGATCGACTTAATTAAAAGTCGACGAATCCCCACACAGCGACTTCACTTCGCTAAGCCTTTTAAAAAACTGGATGACGATAAAAGTGACTTACGCCAACATCATCAAACTGCAACTCGAGGAATTAACCATTCAGCGTCGATTGATTCATTCAAGGGCGCAACTGCAATAACGCAGCGGCCACAGCGTTATCAAAACGCTGTATCACTTGTTGGCATTGTTCATCGTCGATAATCAATGGCGGCAACAAGCGGATGACATTGCCCTTGCGCCCACCGCGCTCCAGTAACAGACCTTGCTTGAAGCACTGCTGCTGGATGGCCACGGCCAGCGCCGGGTCCGTCGGGAAATGCCCGTGGCGATCAGCCGGCTCGCGCTCGTCGACGATCTCGATGCCCAGCATCAGGCCACGACCGCGCACCTGGCCAAGGGCCGGATAGTGCGTTTGCAACTCGATCAGCCGATCCTTGAGCCACTGGCCACGGCGCTCGGCCTGAGCGGCGACGTGTTGCTGCTGCAACACCTGCAACGTGGCCAGCCCGGCAGCCATGGCCATCTGATTGCCGCGGAAGGTGCCAGCGTGATTACCTGGCTCCCAGGCGTCGAACTCACGACGAATGCCCAGCACCGCCATAGGCAAACCGCCACCGAGCGCTTTGGACATGACGATCAGGTCCGGCTCGATCTCGGCGTGCTCGAAGGCAAACATCTTGCCGGTGCGGGCGAAACCGGTCTGCACTTCGTCGAGGATCAGCAGGATGCCGTGCTTGCGCGTCACCTCGCGGATCGCCCGCAGCCAGTTCACTGGAGCACAGTTGACCCCACCTTCCCCCTGCACCGCTTCAAGAATGACTGCCGCCGGCAACGACACGCCACTTTCGACGTCTTCGATGAACTGGGTGAAATAGTGGGTCAAGGCCTCTACCCCGGGCTCACCGCCAATGCCCAACGGGCAACGGTATTCGTGAGGGTACGGCATGAACTGCACCCCGGGCATCAGGCTGGCAATGGCATTTTTCGGTGCGGTATTGCCGGTCAGGGCCAGGGCGCCATGGGTCATGCCATGGTAGGCCCCCGAGAAACTGATGATGTTATTGCGCCCGGTGTGGGTCTTGGCCAGTTTCAGTGCGGCCTCCACCGCGTCCGCCCCGGACGGCCCGCAAAATTGCAGGCAGTAATCGCGGCCCTGGTTTGGCAACAGGCTGAGCAGGGTTTCGCAAAAGGCGTCCTTGACTACCGTGGTCAGGTCCAGGGTATGCATCGGCAGGCCCGAGGCAAGGAAGCTGTCGAGGCTGGCCATGACGGCCGGGTGATTGTGCCCCAAAGCCAAAGTGCCGGCGCCGGCCAGGCAGTCGAGGTACGTTTTACCCTCGACGTCAGTCACCCAGACTCCATGCGCCTTGGCAATTGCCAGCGGCAACTTGCGCGGGTAACTGCGCACATTGGATTCAAACTTGCTTTGTCGAGCCAGATAGTCGGCATTGGTTTTTTGCAAAGGGTTAGAGTGCAATACGCCATCATTCAACATCGGTTTATCCTCGATAAGTTTCGATATGCAAATTATTCTCATTTGCAAATTAACGCAACTACTTGCTCGCCATTTTTTGAAAACTTACATAGCTTGCCAGTCAGCTATTAAAATCGCTCGCGCACACAAAATCCCAAGTTATAAAAACCTGAGAAACGATCATTAGTGCCATTATCCGGCCATGCTTTTATTATAAAAATGACAACTTTTTAATACCCTGCAACAGGCGCTAACTTGTAGAAAAGTATCGCAATGGGTCATTCACATCAGATGGGCGAGCATTTCTTTCTCTGCAGGAATCAATTCATGAACACAACCCGGCGGCGCCCTTCCCTGTGGCGCAGCGCGCGGTTGATCGACTCAGAAGTCGACGGTCGCTGAAAGGAGGTAGGTACGTGGGGTCGCGAGCGTCAATCCCGGCTCGCTGTCATCCGAGGCCCCGGCAGAACTCCAGTAGCGCTTGTCGGCCACGTTCTCGACATTGGCACGCAGGGTGATGTTCTTTTCTTCGACCTTGAAGGCGTAGCGCGCGCCGACGTCGATGCGCGTCCAGGCATCGATTTCCTTGTCATTGGACTGGTCCAGATACTGCGAACTGGAATAGATACTGCGGCTGGTCAGGGTCAGGCCTTGCACGCTCGGTACATCCCACTCGGCGCCCAGGCTGACGTTGTATTCCGGCGTGGCAGGAGCGCGGTTGCCGTCAAAGGTGCCGTTGGCGGTATTGGTCAATTCGCTGTCGATGTACATGACGCCACCGAGCAGGCGGAAACCTTTGAGCGGCTCACCGAACACACTGACTTCCACACCGTTGTTTTCGCGTTTGCCGTTCGGACCGAACACTCGCGTTATGGCGTTGGTCTCATAGGCCGGCTGCTTGATCCGGAACACTGCAGTGGTGATAGCGAACGCACCCGCGTCGTACTTGGCACCGACCTCGACCTGCCGACTGATGAACGGCGGGAAGATCTCGTCCTCGTTGACCGAGGTCGACGGCGCAATCTTGCCTTGGCTCAAGCCTTCCATGTAGTTGGCATACAGCGACAGTTTATCGGTTGCCTTGAACAGGATGCCGCCCGACGGAGAAACCTTTTCTTCATCATAGGCCGTGTCGCCTTTGACATCATCCGACCAGTCGTCAACCTGCACTCGCTGCCAGCGGGCGCCGAGGGTCAGTAGCACTCGATCATCGAAGAAACCCAACGTGTCGGATAACGCCATGCTGCTAAAGCGGTTCTCGGTATACACCTTCGGATCGAATCGCGTGGGGGTGATCGGCGTCCGTGTTTGCACGGGGTTGTAGATATTGCTGGGGGCAGCGGCATAACGGGCGCCGCCATTTTCAAAGTCCATGTAGAAATAGCTGGCAGCCAGATTCACTTCATGGCTCACCGGGCCGGTATGGAACCAGTTGCGCACCCCGGCATTGGCCGTCCGGACATTTTCGTCACGGGTGAAGTCACGTGGCAGAACGCTGAAATCACCCGCGTTGTTGGTGACCGATACGGCGTGTCGGAGAAAATCATGATCACTCCTGCGCGCGCCCACACCGCCATACAGCATGACGGCGTCGCTGACATCGAATTCGCCGGTCACCGTCCCGAAGGTATCCCTGGTACGCGCCTTGCTCCATGGCTGCGCGTAGTTGCTGCGAACCTCGCTTGCATGCGGAACCTGCGCCTTGGCGCCCACCTGCACACGCTCCTGCGGGGCGTCGGTATCACGCTCGGTATGCCCGACGTCCGTCGCAAGTCGCAGGCGTTCACCGCGAAAATCCAGGCCCAGCACGGCCATGTCACGGTCGACACTCTGATGATCCCACTCGGTGTCGCCGGACTGCTTCACGCCGTTGAAGCGAACGCCGAACATGTCACCTTCACCAAAGCGCCGGCCGACATCCACGGCCCCGCCGACCTGGTTGTTGGAGGCATAGTTGGTGGTGAACGACGTAATGGGTGCATCGGTGGCGCGTTTGGGCACCACGTTGATCCCTCCACCCACGCTACCCCGCGGCGAGATGCCGTTGATGAGCTGGCTCGGACCTTTGAGGATGTCGACGCGGTCGGCCATTTCCATATCGATCGTGTAAGTCGGCAAGACGCCGTAGAGACCGTTGTAGGAGACATCACTATTGAACAGGCTAAGCCCGCGAATGGTGAACTGCTCATACCGCCCACCCGCCGGGTTGGTGGCGCGAACCGAGGGATCGCTGGCGATAAGGTCACCCAAGGTACGAGCCTGCAGGTTTTTGACCGTTTCACTGGTGTAGGTGGTCTCGCTGAACGGCGTTTCCATGAAGTCTTTGGAGCCCAGCAAGCCTTGCGACCCAAGGCGCGCGACCTGCCCGCCAGCATACGGATCACCGTGCGCCGTGTCCGCAGCAGCGAAAATAGAGGTAGCGCCCAGTTGCAGGCCGCTGCCCGTTGGCGCCGGGGTCAGCATGTACGCCTGTTCACCCACCGGCTGCAGTTGCAGACCGGAACCCTGTAGCAACTGGGTGAAGCCCTCCTCCACCGCGAAGTCGCCGGAAAGACCAGGGCTGGTGCGCCCCCTCACCAGTGCCGGGTCCACCGACAGATTGACCCCGGCCAGCCCCGCGAAACGGGTCAACGCCGCGCCGAGGCTACCGGCCGGCACCTGATAGCTGCGGCGCGGCGCGTCTTCGGCCCAACCGGCAGTGATAAACAATGGACAGGCACTCAGACTCAACAACAGACTCAAGTGCAACAAGGGGCGCAACCGGGACGGAGCCAGACGCGTACTACAAGGCATCACTACAGGCATTGAGAATCTCTCTGATTTCGTTTCACTTGCCTTGAATGACAAGCGGCGCGAAAAAAGGGGACACGCTTTAAACATTATTTTTGCGCGCCACCAGCGTTACCCAGTAACGCGTACGCGAATGCACCTCCAGCGGCAGGCTGGCCGCTAGCAGCGCGAGGATGCGATCGGTGTCTTCCAGGCGAAAACTGCCAGTGATGCGCAGCGATTCCAGTTCTGGCTCCCAACGCAATACGCCTGGACGATAGGTACTGAGTTCGCGCAAAAAATCCCCCAAGGGTTGGTTCTGCGCCATCAGCACACCGTCACGCCAGCCTGGGGCCAGCACGTCGAATGGCTCCACAGCGCCGGCACCCGCCGCTTGAAGGCTGACTTGCTGGCCGCCGCGCAATGAAAAGACCGGCCCGCGCAGGGGCTGTAACTGCACGGTGCCTTTAAGTACTGACACCTTGTAGCCCGCCTGCCCCTGACGAACGCACACTTCGCTCTGACCGACGACCACTTGCCCGAAGCGCGTGAGGATCGTCAGCGGCGAAGTCCCGGGTACATTCAGTGCGATTTCGCCTTCCACCAGTTTCAGACGCCGGTTCTTCAGGTCGATATCGACGGCGCTGGCGGTGTTCAACTGCAGAGAGCTGCCATCAGCCAACTGAACTTTTTTGCTTTCCCCAGTGACGGTCCGCAGGTCGGCACTCCAGACATCCAGGGGCAATTGCTGACTGATCAGCCACGCGGCCGGCACCAAAGCTACCGCCCCGACGGCGCGCTTGAGCACTGTACGTCGACTGGTTTGCGGCCGGTCCAGACTGGCCATGGAAAGGGCCGATGGCAGTTCTGCAAAGCGTTGGCGCAAGAGTTGCGCTTTCTGCCAGGCCTGTTCGTGACTGGAATGGCTGTCGCGCCAGCTCTGCAGCTGTGCCCGGTCCCGCTCATTGGCGCAGCCGGATTCCATAAGGGCCAGCCATTGCGCGGCGGCCCGCACGACTTGTCGGGCTTGAGCCGAAGGTGCCGAACCGTTCACAGCTCCACCAACAGGCAATGTTCGTAGGCTTGAGCCATGTAGCGCTTGATCGTGCGCTCCGAGACTTGCAATCGCTCGGCAATTTCTTGATAACCCAGGCCTTCCAACTGGCTCCAGAGAAACGCCCGCCTTACCGGCCGCGCCAATCCATCGAGCAATTCATCCAGGGCTTGCAGGGTTTCCAATAGCATCCAGCGCTGCTCAGGGGACGGCACACAGTCCTCAGGGAGTAATGCCAAAGCAGACAAATAGGCTTGCTCCAGGCTGCGCCGCTTGTAGAAGTTGGTCAGCAGCCGCTTGCCGACGGTCGCCAGGTAGGCGCGAGGTTCTTGCAGATCGGCGATGCGTTGGGAGCTGGCGAGCAACCGCACAAAGGTATCCTGACTCAGATCTGCCGCATCGCTGCCGTTACTCATGCGTCGTCTCAACCAGCCTTCGAGCCAGCCACGGTGGTCGCGGTACAGGTCGTGGAAGGTTTGCTCCGGCGGCGTAGCTACATCACTCATCTAAAGAAACCCTGCGCGAAGAAATATTCTAAATGAGATTCATTCTAATTTGTGTTGAGGCGCCACACCAAGTCCTTTGTGCAAATTGCACCGAGTAAATGCTTGAATTGTTTAGTGCCGGAAAGGCAATTCGGCCGCGCAGGCGCCGATTCATCGGGGCGGCGGATTAAAAAAAGGGGGGGAGAGATTTTCGAGAGGGATCGGAGCTCACTGAGCGCTCGCGCTTGGCCGGCAGATGCGGATCCATGAGGATGACGGGAAGGAGACAAAGCCAAATCGCAGACACAAAAAACCCCGGTCTTTCGACCAGGGTCTTTGCTATCGACTCGAAGCAGTCACTGGCTTTACCAGCATCTTTCTTCGTAGCTTCAAGGCGTTCAGTGGGCCTTGAAGCAGATATGGCGCAGCGGACGGGACTCGAACCCGCGACCCCCGGCGTGACAGGCCGGTATTCTAACCGACTGAACTACCGCTGCGTATCGCTTTGGACTTTCGCCCAAGTAACTCCTCTGATTGAAAACTCAGTAGCTTTTCAATCTCGAACCAGATAAATCTGACTCGGAAAATATGGCGCAGCGGACGGGACTCGAACCCGCGACCCCCGGCGTGACAGGCCGGTATTCTAACCGACTGAACTACCGCTGCGCGTCGGTGGAGGCTTTTTACAGCTTCCATCTTGCTTTCGCAAGACTCTCGGAAGTGGTGGGTGATGACGGGATCGAACCGCCGACATTCTGCTTGTAAGGCAGACGCTCTCCCAGCTGAGCTAATCACCCGTTTGCATCTCCGAGGCCGCGAAATTTACGCAGGTACCGAACCTAAGTCAATAGCAGGATTGAAGTTTTTCTGAAAAAGACAAAATCGTGTCAATTCCTGCGGCACTGACAACCAGCGCCTTCAACCTCAAGCCCTGTCTGTCATGGGTCCGCTGGAACTACTCGCTGTAAATCATCTTCTTGGTCATGCCGCCATCGACCACAAACTCCTGGCCCGTGACAAAGCCGGCATTCTTCGACAACAGCCAGGCCACCATCGCCGCGACATCTTCGACCGTCCCTACCCTGCCCGCCGGATGCTGGGCATGATCGGCATCCGTCAGCGGCTCGGCACGTCGCACCGAAGGATCGCGCGTGTCGATCCAGCCAGGGCTGACCGCATTGACGCGGATCTCCGGCCCAAGACTGATCGCCAATGCGTGAGTCAGGGCCAATAAACCGCCCTTGCTCGCTGCATAAGCCTCTGTATCCGGTTCCGACTGCCCGGCACGGGTCGAGGCGAGGTTGACGATCGCGCCGCTGTGAGCGCGCAGGTACGGCGCACAGTGTTTGGCCAACAACATCGGCCCACTGAGGTTCACCGCCAGCACACGATTCCAGTAAGCCAGATCGAGGCTTTCCAGCGTAATGTTGTGCGGCTCGGCCACTGCCGCGTTGCAGACCAGCGCATCCAGTCGCCCGAACTGCCCCAGCACTTCAGCAACACCCAGTGCCACCTGCCCTTCGTTCGAGACGTCCATGGCGATAAACCAGGCATTGTCGCCGAGCACTTTCGCCACTTTCGAACCACGCACCCGATCAAGATCGCTCAGCACCACCTGCCAGCCTTCGCTGATCAGCCATGCCGAGATTCCCAGACCGATACCGCGCGCGGCACCGGTGACCAAGGCCACTCGGCCATTGGACCCGGAGGTCGGCGTGGACAACTCGATCACAAGGCTGCCAACCCGCGTGCCAGATCGGCTTGCAGATCAGCCACGTCTTCGAGACCGACCGCAATACGGATCAGGCTGTCACGAATGCCCGCCGCTTCACGCTCTTGCGGCGCCAGACGACCATGAGAGGTAGTGCTTGGATGGGTAATCGTGGTCTTGGTATCACCGAGGTTGGCAGTGATCGAAATCAGACGGGTCGCATCGATAAAGCGCCAAGCGCCGTCTTTGCCGCCCTTGACCTCGAAACTGACCACCGCACCGAAACCCTTCTGCTGACGCAACGCCAACTCGTGCTGCGGGTGGCTCTTGAGGCCGGCGTAATGGACTTTCTCGATACCGTCCTGCTGCTCCAGCCACTCGGCCAGTTGCTGGGCGTTGGCGCAATGCGCCTTCATCCGCAGGTTCAGGGTTTCCAGGCCCTTGAGGAAAATCCAGGCGTTGAACGGGCTCAGGGTTGGCCCGGCAGTACGCAGGAAACCGACCACTTCTTTCATCTGCTCGCTACGACCGGCCACCACACCGCCCATGCAACGGCCCTGACCGTCGATGAACTTGGTTGCCGAGTGCACGACGATGTCCGCGCCCATCTTCAGCGGCTGCTGCAACGCCGGGGTGCAGAAGCAGTTGTCGACCACCAGCATCGCGCCTTTGGCGTGTGCGATTTGCGCCAGCGCGGCGATGTCCACCAGCTCGGCCAACGGGTTGGATGGGGACTCGACAAAGAGCAACTTTGTGTTGGATTTGATTGCCGCATCCCAACCGGACAAGTCCGCCAGAGGCACGTAATCGACTTCGATGCCGAAGCGCTTGAAGTACTTTTCAAACAGGCTGATGGTCGAACCGAACACACTGCGCGAAACGATCACATGATCACCCGCACTGCACAGGCTCATCACCACCGCCATGATCGCAGCCATGCCGGTGGCCGTGGCCACAGCTTGCTCGGCGCTTTCCAGCGCAGCAATGCGCTCTTCGAACGCACGCACCGTCGGGTTGGTGTAACGCGAATAAACGTTGCCCGGCACTTCACCGGCAAACCGCGCAGCCGCGTCGGCAGCGGTACGGAATACGTAGCTTGAAGTGAAGAACATCGGATCGCCGTGTTCGCCTTCCGGCGTACGGTGCTGACCGGCACGAACGGCCAGGGTATCGAACGCTACGCCTTCGAGGTCGCTGTCCAGCCGACCGGCATCCCAATCCTGACTCATGCTCACACTCCTTGCCTTGCTGCTTGATATAGAGAGTCTTTAGTAGATACAAAACCGGCCCCTCAGGGCCGGTAGAAACTCAGTTGTTGTACAGATCGATGATCGCACTGACTGCCTGCGTCTTGACCTTGGAGGCATCGTTACGTGCCTGCTCAATCTTGTTCAGGTAAGCCTCGTCGACGTCGCCGGTGACGTATTGGCCATCGAACACCGCGCAATCGAACTTGTCGATCTTGATCTTGCCGCCACCGACGGCTTCGATCAAGTCAGGCAAATCCTGATAGATCAGCCAGTCAGCGCCGATCAGGTCGGCAACGTCCTGAGTCGAACGGTTGTGGGCGATCAACTCGTGGGCGCTCGGCATGTCGATGCCGTAGACGTTCGGGTAGCGAACGGCCGGTGCGGCGGAGCAGAAGTAGACGTTTTTGGCGCCGGCTTCGCGAGCCATCTGGATGATCTGCTTGCAGGTCGTGCCGCGAACGATCGAGTCGTCCACCAACATGACGTTCTTGCCGCGGAATTCCAATTCAATGGCATTGAGCTTCTGGCGTACGGACTTTTTCCGTGCGGCCTGGCCCGGCATGATGAAGGTCCGGCCGATGTAGCGGTTCTTCACGAAGCCTTCGCGGAACTTGACGCCCAAGTGGTTCGCCAGCTCCAGGGCCGCGGTACGGCTGGTGTCCGGGATCGGGATGACCACGTCGATGTCGTGCTCAGGACGCTCGCGCAGGATCTTCTCGGCGAGCTTCTCGCCCATGCGCAGACGAGCCTTGTAGACAGAAACGCCGTCAATGATCGAATCCGGACGCGCCAGGTAGACGTGTTCGAAGATGCACGGAGTCAGGGACGGGTTGGTCGCGCACTGACGGGTGTGCAGCTTGCCGTCTTCAGTGATGTAGACCGCTTCGCCTGGTGCAAGGTCGCGAATCAGGGTGAAACCGAGTACGTCCAGGGAGACGCTTTCGGAGGCGATCATGTACTCGACGCCTTCGTCGGTATGACGCTGACCGAAGACAATCGGGCGGATGCCGTGCGGGTCACGGAAACCGACGATGCCGTAACCGGTCACCATCGCCACGACCGCGTAACCACCCACACAACGGTTGTGCACGTCGGTGACGGCGGCGAACACGTCCTCTTCGGTTGGCTGCAACTTGCCGCGCTGGGCCAGTTCGTGAGCGAACACGTTCAGCAGCACTTCCGAATCGGAATTGGTGTTGACGTGGCGCAAATCAGATTCGTAAATCTCCTTGGCCAGCTGTTCAACGTTGGTCAGGTTGCCGTTGTGCGCCAACGTGATGCCGTAAGGCGAGTTGACGTAGAACGGCTGAGCTTCGGCCGACGTCGAGCTGCCCGCGGTCGGGTAACGCACATGGCCAATGCCCATGTGGCCGACCAGGCGCTGCATGTGACGCTGATGGAACACGTCACGCACCAGGCCGTTGTCCTTGCGCAGGAATAACCGGCCATCATGGCTGGTCACGATACCGGCAGCGTCCTGGCCGCGGTGCTGGAGCACGGTTAGCGCGTCATACAGCGCCTGATTGACGTTCGACTTACCGACGATACCGACGATGCCACACATGCGACGCAACCCCTACTTAATGGATCTGAACTGAACAACACTCACTGAGGCGTTTTGGCCATCGGCAAGAGTTGCTCCTTGAACGGTATCTCAGCGGGTACGCTGATACCGCTGGCAAGCCACTGACTGCTCCACCCGAGAATCAGGTTTTTGGACCAATCAGCGACCAATAGAAATTTTGGCACGAGCTGTGACTCTTTCCACCACCCGTCCTGCTGTACCGGCCCCAGGCTCAACAGCCCGACCGCCACGACCACCAGCAACACGCCACGCGCGGCGCCGAAGGCCATGCCGAGGAATCGATCGGTCCCGGAAAGCCCGGTGACGCGTACCAACTCGCCGATAAGATAATTGATCATTGCGCCCACGATTAACGTGGCGACAAACATGATGGCACAGCCCGTGATCACACGAGCCGACGGCGTTTGAATGTATCCGGCGAGGTACTCGGACAATGAACCACCGAACATCCAGGCAACGACTCCTGCGATGATCCAGGTCACCAGCGACAGCGCTTCTTTGACGAAGCCGCGGCTCAGACTGATCAATGCGGAGATGGCGACGATTGCAACGATCGCCCAGTCAACCCAGGTAAATGGCACAGTGCAGCCTACAGACGGATAAGGCGGCGCATTTTAGCAGAGCCCATGCTTATCGGTAAGCTGCGATTGTCAGTGCATTTCAAATCGGGGCGATAGTATTTAACCGCGCTTAGCAATGTAGCCGCTGGCGAAGCCTGCGTCCGGCTGCGCAGCAGCCGTAAAATCAGGCAACTCGGTGTATCAGGTACACCGTACAAGCAGGTTTTACGACGACTGCGCCGCCGGACGCAGCCTCGCAGGCTCGGCAGCTGCTACAAAAAGAGTCGATTGGTCGCTCGTTAACCGCGCTCAGGCTGGAAGCGCACGACGAAGCCCTTGAGCTTCTTCTGGCGGTCCAACAAGTCACGCAGACGGTCGGCTTCGGCGCGCTCGATCAGCGGACCGACAAACACTCGATTCTTGCCATCAGAGGATCGGATGTAAGCGTTGTAGCCCTGACTGCGCAGGTCTTTCTGCAGGCTTTCGGCATTTTCTCGGCTCGCAAGACTCGCCACCTGAACCGACCAGCTGACCGACAGACCGTTGGCGTCGATACGGCTTTGCGTGGTGTCAGGCTTGCCCGGCGCTGCCGAGATAGGCTGCGACGGCGCGGCAGCAGGCTTGGCGGCCAAAGCAGGCACCGGAGCCGGCTTGGCCACAGGCGCAGGGGCTACACGGGCAACCGGCGCAACAGGTGCCGAAGGCACTTCTTGCTGAGCGATTTCATCATCGCTCGGCACAGGCTCTTGAGGCAGCGCTTGCGGCTCAGGCACCACCACAGGTTCGACCTGAACTTGCGGCATTGCCGGCGCCTGCGGCGCAGCCGGCGCATCGACCGTCACCTGCCGCTGCTCATCCTGCCGGGAAAACAGCATCGGCAGGAAAATCACCGCCAACGCCACCAGCACCAGAGCGCCAACCATACGCTGTTTGTAGGCCTTATCCAGCAATGCCATTTGCCGCTTCCTCCGTGGAGCGCCGAGCCAACCATTCAAGGGCTTCGGCGACACAATAAAATGATCCGAACAACAGAATCTCGTCGTCGCTCGTCGCCAGCGCACACTGACCTTCCAGCGCGGCGGCCACACTTGCATAAGATGTTACGCAAGCACCAAGGCTCTTCAACGCCTTGTGCAAATCAGCGACCGGACGGGCGCGCGGCGAATCCAGCGGCGCCACAGCCCAATGCTGGACACTAGCATTCAATTCACCGACAACACCATCCAGATCCTTGTCAGCCAGCAACCCGAACACCGCCAGACGCTTGCCGGCTGGTGGTCGACTGGCCAAACGGCGAGCCAGGTACTCGGCGGCATGCGGGTTATGGCCCACGYCCAGCAACAGGTTCAGGCGCTTGCCCTGCCAGTCGAACTGCCGACGATCGAGACGACCGACTACCCGCGTCGCTTTCAGGGCATCGACAATCTGTGCATCCACCCACGGCAAACCCAGCAACAAGTAGGCCTGCAACGCCAGCGCAGCGTTTTCCATTGGCAGATCGAGCAAGGGCAAATCACGCAATTCCACGGCGCGCCCCTGCGCATCAAGTCCGCGCCATTGCCAGTTGTGATCGGTAATGCCGAGGTCGAAATCACGCCCACGCAGGTAAAACGGGCAAGCCAGCTCGCGCGCCTTGTCCAGCAGTGGTTGTGGAGGATTCAGATCGCCACACAGCGCAGGCGCGCCCTGGCGGAAGATGCCGGCTTTTTCGTAAGCCACGGACTCACGGGTATCTCCCAGATAGTCCGCATGATCGACGCCGATGCTGGTGACCAGCGCCATGTCGGCATCCACCACGTTGACCGTGTCCAGACGCCCACCCAGACCGACTTCCAGCACCACGGCATCAAGCCCGGCCTGTTGAAACAGCCAGAACGCTGCCAGGGTGCCCATTTCGAAATACGTCAGGGAAGTATCGCCACGGCCGGCCTCGACAGCCGCGAAGGCTTCGCACAGCGCGGCATCCGTGGCTTCGACGCCATTGACCTGCACCCGCTCGTTGTAACGCAGCAGGTGCGGAGAGTTGTAGACACCGACGTTCAGGCCCTGCGCCCGTAGCAACGAGGCCACAAATGCGCAGGTAGAACCCTTGCCGTTGGTGCCGGTGACCGTAATCACCCGAGGCGCCGGCTTGCCCAGTCCCATGCGGGACGCTACCTGTTGCGAGCGCTCCAGGCCCATGTCGATGGCCGAAGGGTGCAACTGCTCAAGGTAGGCGAGCCACTCGCCAAGGGTACGTTGGGTCATAGGTTGGCAGGTACCGGTGGAACCACGATCGGCTCGATTGGCGCAGCGACGAATTTCGGCGTCGGCAGGCCCATCATTTGCGCCAGCAGGTTGCCCAGGCGCGGACGCAGCTCCTGACGGTGAACGATCATGTCGATGGCACCGTGCTCCAGCAGGAACTCACTGCGCTGGAAGCCTTCCGGCAGTTTTTCACGCACGGTTTGCTCGATTACACGCGGGCCGGCAAAACCGATCAGGGCTTTGGGCTCACCGACGATCACATCACCGAGCATCGCCAGGCTGGCAGAAACGCCCCCGTAAACCGGGTCGGTCAGCACGGAGATGAACGGAATGCCTTCTTCACGCAGACGCGCCAGTACCGCGGAGGTCTTGGCCATTTGCATCAGGGAGATCAAGGCTTCCTGCATCCGCGCACCACCGGAAGCGGCGAAGCAGATCATTGGGCACTTGTTTTCCAGCGCATAGTTGGCGGCGCGAACGAAGCGCTCACCGACGATGGCGCCCATCGAACCGCCCATGAAGGAGAATTCGAAGGCCGAAACAACGACTGGCATGCCCAGCAATGTGCCGCTCATGGAAATCAGTGCGTCTTTTTCGCCGGTCTGCTTCTGGGCAGCGGTCAGGCGATCCTTGTACTTCTTGCCGTCACGAAACTTCAGACGGTCAACCGGCTCCAGGTCCGCACCCAGTTCGGCACGGCCTTCGGCATCAAGGAAGATATCAATGCGGGCGCGGGCGCCGATACGCATGTGGTGGTTGCACTTGGGGCAAACATCCAGGGTCTTTTCCAGCTCCGGACGATACAGCACAGCCTCGCAAGACGGGCATTTGTGCCACAGACCTTCAGGCACCGAGCTCTTCTTGACCTCGGAACGCATGATCGAAGGGATCAGTTTGTCTACTAACCAGTTGCTCATGCTTTCTTTCTCCAGTACCGGCGGCTCGAACGCTTTGTTCGCAGCCCCGCGTATGCCCTTGAGCTAAATTCATGTGTGTGGCGATGATTGATCGAGTGGCCGGGTCAGCGAAACGCGACCTGCGTACAACCCGAAACATCCTCAGCCGTGCCTGCTTTGTGCAAGTGAAGTTATGGACGGCGGCAGTCTGCCAGCCGTCACATCAACCTAGCTCCTACGCACCGCTTCTATAAATGCCTGAATCTTTGCGTGATCCTTGATGCCCTTGCTCGCCTCTACCCCGCCGCTGACGTCCACGGCGTAAGGCTTGACCCGGGCAATCGCTTCGGCGACGTTTTCAGGCGTCAAACCGCCCGCCAGAATGATTGGCTTGCTCAAGCCCTGCGGTATCAGAGACCAGTCGAACGCCTCACCGGTTCCACCGGGAATGCCTTCGACATAAGCGTCAAGCAAGATACCGCTGGCCGTAGGAAACGCATCGCAGGCCGCCGCGATGTCGTCACCCGCCTTGACCCGAAGCGCCTTGATGTACGGCCGGTTCCACCCTTCACACTCGGCAGCCGTTTCATCGCCATGGAACTGCAACAGGTCCAGCGGCACGGCGTCGAGCAACTCACCCAGCTCGCACCGACTGGCGTTGACGAACAACCCCACGGTTGTGACGAACGGCGGCAGCACCCTGATGATGTCGCGCGCCTGCTGGAACGTCACAGCCCTCGGGCTTTTGGCATAGAACACGAACCCGATGGCATCGGCCCCCGCCTCGACCGCCGCCAACGCATCTTCTATGCGGGTAATCCCGCAAATCTTGCTGCGAACGGCTGACATGTCGATAAAACCTCAGGGTAAATCCGGGGAAGTCCCGGATGGTAACAAATGCATTCGAGGGCGTCAGCCGTCAAGTTCCGTGAAACCGGTCAGGAAGTGTGGGCCGATGTAACGCTCGGGCAATTGAAACTCATCGCGGTACTCGACCTGCACCAGATACAGGCCGAACGGATGCGCCGTGACCCCGCCGGAACGGCGAATGCGGCTTTCCAGCACTTCCTTCATCCACTCCACCGGACGCTCGCCGGCGCCGATGGTCATCAGCACGCCAGCAATGTTGCGCACCATATGATGCAGAAATGCACTGGCGCGGATGTCCAGCACAATCATCTTGCCGTGACGCGTGACCCGCAGGTGATGCAGTTCCTTGATCGGCGATTTGGCTTGGCACTGACCTGCACGGAACGCACTGAAATCGTGGGTACCCAACAGATACTGCGCCGCCTCGGCCATGCGCTCGACGTCTAGCGGGCGGTGGTTCCAGGTGATCTCGTCGTTCAAATGTGCCGGACGGATCTGATCGTTGTAGATCACATAACGATAACGTCGGGCGATAGCCTTGAATCGCGCATGAAAATGCGCCGGCATGACCTTGGCCCAACTGACGCTGACATCGTGGGGCAAATTGATATTGGCGCCCATCACCCAGGCTTTCATCGAACGCTCGACCTGCGTATCGAAATGCACCACCTGACCACACGCATGTACGCCAGCGTCCGTACGCCCGGCGCAGAGCAGCGACACCGGTGAGTCGGCGACTTTGGACAAGGCGTTCTCAAGGGTTTCCTGAACCGTGAGCACGCCGCTGGCCTGGCGCTGCCAGCCGCGATAACGCGAACCTTTGTATTCAACGCCCAGTGCGACGCGGAAAAAGCCGTCGGCCGCCATTTCGGCGGCCGGATTATCTATATTTGCCAAGGGGTGCAGCCTGCTGATGTGCGCAAAGGCGGGCATTATAAGGCGGCTGGACCGGGACGCCAGAGGCGCGTGTCTTTTGTGCCGCTGCACTACACGTGCGAGCCTCGCTATATAGACAACCACATAACGCGCGAAACAATAGAGCCCCCAGCTCATCACGCAAACAAAAACGGCAGCCTCACCGGGCTGCCGTTTTGTTTACTGCGCAGCGACCACTCAAGCCAGACGCGAAAGCATTTCCCTGGCTTCGCTCTTCTGCCCGGCATCACCCTCGGTCACCACCTCATTGAGGATGTCCCGTGCGCCGTCATTGTCACCCATGTCGATGTAGGCCTGAGCCAGATCGAGCTTGGTAGCGACCTCATCCGTACCGGAGAGGAAGTCGAAGTCCGGCTCGTCGCCTGCAGAGGCCATCGCGTCCTCTGCGGTAAAGCTCGGTTCGCCAATGCTCTGGGACAGACGATCCAGCTCGGCGTTGACGTCATCCAGCTCAGCCTCGAAGGCGTCCGGAAGTTCGTCAAGGCCTGCCACGGTCGGAGTCGGTGCCGGAGCCGCGTCCATTTCATCAGCCAGCGACAGGTCGAAGTCGGCAGGCAATTCCAGGTCATCCTGCGGCACTTCAGGTACAACCGGCAGATCCTTCAGGCCTTCGTCCAGGCTCAGATCCAGCAGGAAGTCGTCTTCAGCGAGGATCGCCGGCGACGGATCCGCCCCCAGGTCCATGTCCAGATCGAAGTCCGCGAGGTCGTCGAGGTTCTCCTTGATTTCGGTTTGCTGCTGCAACACCGATTCAAAGCTCAAGTCGTCATCCAGCGGGAACTCTTCCAGCTCGGTCGACGTGTCTTCTTCTGGCGTAACCACCGCCGGGGAGGTTGCCTCCAGATCGTCCAGGCTCAAATCGAAAGCGCTGTCGAAGTCGTCATCGGCAGCCGCCGGGGCTTGCGGCTCGTCCAGCAGCAGGTCCTTGACGTATTGCGCATCCAGTTCCGCAGCGATAGCCGCGGCAGCCAGGCCACCTGCGGCAACCAGGGCCATGGCCGGGAAACGAGCCTTGAGCTTTTCGACCTGAGCGAAGTTGTCGCCGTTGGCGACCAGTTGACGCTCCTGACCCACGAACGCATCGCGGTCGCCTTGCTGGCCATACACTTCCATCAGCTTCAGACGCAGATCACTGCGTTGTGGCTCTTGCTTGATGCCGTCTTCCAGCAACGCAGCAGCCTGGTTCAGACGACCGGCCGTGATGTGCGACTGCGCTTTGCTCAGCACATCGTCATCACGCTCGGCGGCAGGCGACACCAGGGGTGCTGCGATCGGTGTCGTCATCACAACGGGCGCAACCACTGGAGCAGGCTCTGCTTTAGGAACAGGAGCAGGAGCAGGCGTCGGCGCCGTGGCGAGTTTTACGCTGGGCGGTGGAACTTCCAGGCCTTCAAAGCTGCTTTCCGGCAGGTCGTTGCCATAGGACAGGTCCTGTTCTTCGGACAATGCACGGGCCATGCGCAGATGCTTCTCGGCTTCTTGCTGAGCTTTGCGACGACGCGCCAGCAACAACAGCAAGAGCGCAAGCACCACCGCACCACCGCCGATCAGACCCAGCAGGATCGGATTGGTCAGCAGTTCGTTGAATTTCTGATCGTCCGAGACGGCCGGTGCAGGCTCGATTGGCGTTTCAGCAGGTGCTGGTGCAGGAGCGGCAGCGGCTTCTGGCGCCGGGGCGACTTCAGCAGGTGCCGTCGCAGGGTTGGCGGCCAGCTCGGCAGACATGGCCGGAGCGGTCGCCGCAGGTGCACCCGCGGCGCCAACGGCCTGCATCTTGGCCAGTTGATTGTTCTTCAGCTCGATCAGTTTTTGCAGCTTGTCCAGCTGACTTTGCAGATCGGTCATGCGGCTTTTCAGTTCGGCATTGTCACGACGGGTCGTGTCGAGGCTTTCCTGAGTAATCGCCAGTTTGTTGCTCAGATTCTTGGCATCGCCCGCAGCACCTTTGGCACCCGCCTTGCCGGATTCGGCCGAGACCAGGCTCAACTTGTCCTTGGTGGATTGTGCGTTGCCGGTGTCTGCGCTACCACGCTTGGTGGCATCGAGTTGCTGCTGCCCCGCTCCGGGCTTGGCCACATAGCGACGCCCCTGGCGCCACGCCTTGTTCTGCGCGGCCACTTCGGCAATCGCCTTTGGCTGCGGCAGGCTGGTAGCTTGAGCCTGCTCGGGCATGCGCAGCACTTGACCGGTTTTCAATCGGTTGATGTTGCCATCGATAAAGGCATCCGGATTCAGCGCCTGGATGGCCAGCATGGTTTGCTGGACCGAGCCGCCATTGCGCGCCTTCGCAGCGATCTCCCACAGAGTATCGTGCGCAGTGGTGGTGTGCTGAGCCGCCGCAGTGGCTCCGGTCACTGGCGCGGTGACTGATGGAGTCGGCGCTGGCTGCGCAGCCGCTTCGGCGGTCTGCGGCGAGAATTTGGACGGATCGAGCAACACGCTGTAATCGCGCAGCAGGCGACCGTTCGGCCACATCACCTGAACCAGGAATTTCACCATGGGTTCGGACAGTGGTTTGCTGGAGGTCACACGCAGGATGCTTTTGCCGCTGGCGTTGAGCACCGGCGTGAAGGTCAAGTCATTGAGAAATGCCTGACGGTCGACACCGGCCTTGGCGAAATCTTCAGGCGAGGCCAGGCTCGGCACCACTTCGGCCGCCGTCAGGTCCTTGATGTCGAGCAACTCGATTTCCGCCACCAAGGGTTGGTTCAGCGTCGACTTCAGGGTCAATTCCCCGAGCCCGAGGGCATGCGCCATACCAGAGGACAGCGCCGAGGCGGCCGCAATTGCTAACACCAGTTTGCGAACTTGAACCATAGCCTCATCCTTTGTTTGAACATTCCTCGGCCAGCGAGAAGGTCTTGATAGTCGCTGCCGTAAGGCGTTGCGCGCAGCGCTGAAGTGTCACCGCGCGCGATCATTTCTTGTCTGCCCCGGAAAGCCCCGCACGGAGGCTTTCTTTCAGCACTGCGGCCAAGCATAGCGCTCGGCTAGAATCATTCTGCGAATTGTTGCCAAGTATCTTTTACAGCTGGTCTTTTATCAACAATTCAGCCACCTGCACAGCATTGAGCGCAGCGCCTTTGCGTACGTTATCTGACGTCAGCCACAAATTAAGTTCCGACAGGTCGTCGACTCCACTGCGAACCCGACCGACATACACCACGTCCTGCCCCACCGCATCGCCCACGGCAGTCGGATAATCGCCCGCCTCTACCAACTCGATTCCCGGTGCATCTTCAAGGGCTGCGTTGACTTTCGTCAGGTCGACAGCGCTCGCGGAATGCAAGGTCACGCTAAAGCTATCGCCAAAAAACACCGGGGCTTGAATGCAAGTGGCGGAAATCTTTAATAAAGGCAGCGCCATGACCTGACGCAACTCACGCACCAGGCGTTTTTCCAGCAGCGTATGGCCTTGCTCATCCGGCTTGCCGACCTGGGCCAACACGTTGAAGGCCATCTGCCGATCAAAGAATGTCGGCTCCAGCGGACGCACGTTGAGCAACTCGGCGGTTTGCCGGGCCAGCTCTGTTACCGCTTCGCGGCCTTGAGCGGAGACCGCCAGGCTGGCGGTCACATTGACCCGCTGCAGGTCGATCACGTCGAGCAATGGCGCCAGCACCACGGCCAGTGTGGTGGCCGAAGGGCTTGGGCTGCTGACCTGGAATGGCTTTTTCAGGGTGGCCAATACCTCGGCATTGGCTTCCGGCACCACTTGCGGCGCTTGATCGGCCGGCAACGCACCGGACAGGTCGATCAACGAGCAACCGGCAGCGCTAGCGCGAGAGGCGAAGCTGAGCGTCACCGCCGGCCCGGCCGCGAAGAACACCAATTGGACTTTGCTGAAATCGAATTCGTCGACTTCCCGCACCCGCACGTTCTTGCCGCGAAAAGGCACCGAGTGCCCGGCGGATTCGCTGCTGGCCAGCAAGTGCAGGTTGCCGACCGGAAAATCGCGCTCTTCAAGAATCTGCACCAGCGTTTCGCCGACAGTACCGGTGGCGCCGATCACGGCGATATCAAAGGACTGGGTCATGGTTCTACCTCTGGCGAAACGGGGGGAGCGGCACTTTACCGGGTGGGTGACGTACAGGCAATTCGGCTGGGATCTGCGGTGCCTGTTCCGGCCTCATCGCGAGCAAGCTCGGCTCCTACAGGTTTGG